>NZ_JAWOCL010000190.1:0-13344 GCF_046483825.1 Sodalinema sp. | reverse complement strand
TCGCTACCGTCAACCCCTGACGTAGCCTCAGCCCCCCTCGCCCCCCCACCTCGCCCCCACCATGTCAGTCATTTATCTTGATAACAACGCCACCACCTGCGTCGCCCCTGAAGTCTATGAGGCCATGTCGCCCTACTTCACGCAGTTTTACGGCAATCCCTCCAGTATGCACCGCTTCGGGGGACAGGTTGCCCGTGGCCTGCGTCAAAGTCGCGAGGCGATCGCGGCCCTGATTCACGCCGAACCCAATGAAATCATCTTCACCAGTTGCGGAACCGAGGGCGACAACGCCGCCATCCGCGCCGCCCTCGACAGTCAACCGGACAAACGCCATATCATCACCACCGCTGTTGAACATCCCGCCATCCTCAAACCCCTGCAACGGCTGGAAAAACAAGGCTATAGTGTGACCTATTTAGGGGTGGACGGTAAAGGACAACTGAAGTTAGAAGAGTTGCGGCGGGCCATCCGTGACGACACGGCCTTAATTTCAGTCATGGCCGCCAACAACGAAACGGGAACCATTTTCCCCATTGAACGCATTGGCCATCTGGCGAAGGAACGCGGGATCTTGTTTCACGTTGATGCGGTTCAAGCGGCGGGTAAGATTCCCCTCGATGTCAGCAGCGGTGTCATTGATTTTCTAGTTCTCTCCGGTCATAAGTTTCATGGTCCGAAAGGCATTGGCGTGTTGTATGTCCGCCGGGGTGTGCGCTTCCGTCCCTTGCTGGCGGGCGGCCATCAGGAACGGGGACGACGGGGGGGAACGGAGAATGTCCCTGGGATTATCGGTTTAGGGAAGGCGGCGCAGTTAACGCTGAACAGCTTTGGCGAGGATCATACTCGTATGAGTCAGTTGCGCGATCGCCTCGAACAAGGCATTCTCAGCACTATTTCGGATACGCAACGCAACGGCCATCCCGGCCTACGGTTACCGAATACGGCCAATATCGGATTTAAATATGTTGAAGGAGAGGCGATTTTACTGTCTCTCGATCGCGAAGGGATTTGTGCCTCGTCGGGTTCGGCTTGCACGTCGGGTTCGTTGCAACCGTCTCATGTCCTGCGGGCGATGGGGTTACCCTATACGCTGCTGCATGGTTCGATTCGCTTTAGTCTCTCGCGCTACACCACCGCCGCCGAGATTGAACAGGTTTTAGCGGTGATATCGCCGATGATTGAACGGTTACGAGATCTCTCTCCCTTTTCCCGAGACAACGAAGCCACTCATCCCTGGTTACAAGAACAAACTCAACGAGTCGGCATCGCCTAACCTCCCTCTTGCCTTTTGCCATCCCCTCTTGGGAGGGGTTAGGGGTGGGTTATGCCTGTTCCCTGTTCCCTGTTCCCTGTTCCCTTATTCTGGAAGGAGCCTCATCATGTGGGATTACACTGACAAAGTTATGACCCTGTTTCACGAACCCCATAATATGGGGGCGATCGCCCTAGAAGATTGTCGTGAGGAAGATGCGATCGCGGTCGGAGAAGTGGGAAGCATTGCCTGCGGGGATGCCCTGCGGCTGCATCTGCGGATTCAGAAAGCCAATGATTTGATTCTCGATGCCCGATTTCAGACCTTTGGTTGCGCCAGTGCGATCGCCTCGTCGTCGGCGTTAACGGATCTCATTAAGGGCAAAACCCTCGACGAAGCCTTACGCATCGATAACCGCACCATTGCTGAATTTCTTGGGGGATTGCCTCAAGAGAAGATGCACTGTTCGGTTATGGGACAAGAAGCCTTGGAAGCAGCCATTGCCAATTATCACGGGGTCTCACCGGCGATCGATGAGGACGATGACGAGTCTCCTCTAATCTGTCAATGCTTTGGCGTGACCGAACATCGCATCAAACGAGTCATTCGCGATAATCATCTCACCAGCGCCGAAGCGGTGACGAACTACATTAAAGCAGGTGGTGGTTGCGGATCTTGTTTAGCTGAACTCGATGATCTCGTGGCAGAAGTCTATGAAACTCCCACGACAACCCAGACCGCGCCAACCCAGACTACGGCAACCCAGACCGCGCCAACCCAGACCACACCAACCCAGACTACGGCAACCCAGACTACAATCCCCAGTCAGGAAGCTGTCTCTGCCAAAACTCCCAAATTGACCAACTTAGAGAAAATTGCCTTAATTCAGTCGGTGTTAAATCAGGAGATTCGTCCTGTCTTACTCGAAGATGGCGGTGATGTGGATCTCTATGATGTCGATGGCAATTTGGTCTATGTTTCGCTGCAAGGGGCCTGTGGACAATGTGCCAGTTCTCGCCTAACCCTCAAAGGCTTTATTGAACGAACCCTGCGCGATCGCGTTGCCCCCGATTTAGTCCTGGAAACCCTCGAAGTCTAAGAGTAACCACCTCATCCAGACATCAATCATTTCAAAATTAAATCCTAGAGATTACTGTAGAGTCCGTCTGTGCGCTCTACAGTTTTTTTTGGGTCTTCTGGATTCACGGTGACCAGGACAATTTAGGGAAAAGTACATCTCTTTCTGTAGGGGCGAAAAATTTTCTTTCTGTAGGGGCGAAAAATTTTTCGCCCCTACTACAATTTTGTATCGAATGTAACCCATTCCACTCTATATCCTGAAGAGCATTTTTTTAAATTTTGCCGTAGGGGCGAACCCTTGCGATCGCCCTCCGCCAGTGGCGCGTTTATGGCTACTCTTATTGGTTTAGCTAGAACAAAAAAACATTTCATAAGGTTTTTCATTAAGAAAAAATAAAACTGTTAAAAATACTTCAAAATACGCATCAAACAAAAACAAATAAAACTTCTATTTTGCAGCTAATGCTACAGTTACTATCAAAAATAAACCCTATAGTGGATTCAGATGAAAAAAGGAGCAACAGAGATTCTTCTAACCCGAAATCAGAACAACCTCTGTCACCCCAATCATCTTGGACAGAACGAGCGCCTAGAATGAGCAGAACCTTCTAACTCTCCTCAGCTTCAAGCGCCATTCTGCCCCAACAACAGAAATTTAGATTCTACAAATACGAGGTTGAATCATGCGTAAGATTGCTGTTTACGGAAAAGGCGGAATCGGCAAATCCACCACCACCCAAAACACCGTGGCAGGTTTAGTCGAACTCGGTCGCAAAGTCATGATTGTTGGCTGTGACCCCAAAGCCGACTCCACCCGTCTTCTCCTCGGAGGCTTGCACCAGAAGAGTGTTTTAGACAGCCTGCGGGAAGAAGGAGACGAAGTCGAACTCGACGATATCCGCAAAGAAGGGTTTGGGAAAACCCTCTGTGTGGAATCCGGCGGTCCTGAACCCGGTGTCGGCTGTGCTGGACGGGGGATTATCACCTCTATCAGTATGCTCGAACAACTCGGAGCATACGAAGAAGAAGTGGGACTCGACTACGCCTTCTACGATGTACTTGGAGACGTGGTTTGTGGTGGCTTTGCCATGCCAATTCGGGAAGGAAAAGCCCAAGAAATCTACATCGTCACCTCCGGCGAAATGATGGCTATGTATGCCGCCAACAACATCTGCCGTGGGATTCAGAAATATGCCGTTTCCGGTGGTGTGCGTCTCGGTGGACTGATTTGTAACTCCCGTAAAGTGGACCGGGAAGATGAACTCATCTCCGCCTTGGCGAAATCCCTGGGAACACAAATGATTTACTTCATGCCTCGGGACAACATTGTTCAACACGCGGAACTGAACCGCCAGACGGTAATTGAATATGCTCCCGAGTCCGAGCAGGCAGACCACTACCGCAACTTAGCAAAAGCGATTGATGAGAACACCAATCATGTGATTCCCAAGCCGCTGGCTAACGAAGAACTTGAAACCCTGCTCATGGAATTTGGACTCTACGCCACGGTTTAAAGCGACAGCTTGAGCTGTGCAATATTCATCCCCCGGAATCTCTGGGGGGAGAGTCTCCCCCCTTTTATTGTCTATTGCTCATTGCAGATCATGACTAACATTATGATACGGGCGATCGTGCGCCCCGAAAAGACCCCCGATGTCTTGCAAGCCTTGCTCGATGCAGGCTATCCCGCCGTTACCAAAATCGATGTCTTTGGACGCGGCAAACAGCGGGGACTGAAAATCGGCAACGTCGTTTACGACGAACTGCCCAAAGAACTGTTAATGCTCGTCATTGACGAACATCACAAAAATGCCGTCATTGGCATTATTCTCGATGCCGCTCGCACCGGAACCGAAGGTGCCTACGGCGATGGTAAAGTCTTCGTTAGCCCCGTCGAGGAAGTCTATACCATCAGTACCGGAGTCAAGGAAACTGCTGACGAGAAAACCACCGTCACCGTTTAACCCCTAATCCTTGTTCTCCCTAACTGCGAGGTCGCGTCAGAACGCGAAACAGACCCATGAAAGAAGTTTTAGCCGTAATTCGCATGAACCAAATCGGGCGCACCAAACAAGCGCTCGTGGATGCCGGATTTCCGGGATTCAATGCGGTGAAAGTGACCGGACGAGGGCGACAGGCCATCGAAGCCGAAGCCGTCGAAGCGCTCAATCAGAATCCCGAGTATGCCAGTGAAGTCCTCCCCCTCCTGGGACGGATTCCCCGATTGATTCCCAAACGCCTTCTCAGCATCGTTGTGACTGACGAGCAAGTTGAGCAGGTTGTCACCACCCTCGTTCGTACAAATCAAACCCGAAATCCCGGTGATGGCAAAATCTTCGTCCTTCCGGTGACTGAGACGGTTCGCGTCCGCACCGGAGAAACCGGACGAGTTGCCCTTGATGAAATGACTGGTTAACCGAGGAACCCCTCATGACTGACACAGCACGCACCCAAGCCGATTTGGAACGCCAAATCGCCCAAGCTTCCCAGGATGTGAAGCAAGCTCCCTCTCCCATCGACCCAACCACGACTCAGACCGCCGTTAAAGACATTGTCGAGGCCTATCCGGCCAAAGTCGCCAAAAAACGGGCCAAACATATTGTGGTCCGTGACCCCAATGTTCCCGAACAAACCATTGATGCCAACGTCCGCACGACACCCGGCATCATCACCCAGCGGGGTTGCGCCTTTGCTGGCTGTAAAGGGGTGGTCGTCGGTCCCATTGGCGATGTGGTTCACATTGTTCATGGTCCCGTGGGTTGTTCCTATTATTCCTGGCTCATTCGCCGCAACCAATTCCGCGCTCGGGCCAATGGCCGCAACTTCGTCAACTACTGCTTTACCACCGACTTGACGGAACATGACATCGTTTTTGGTGGGATGACCAAACTCCGCCAAGCGATTCAGGAAGCCTATGACATCTTCCAACCCCCAGCGATTACCGTTCACTCCACCTGTCCTGTGGGACTGATTGGGGATGACATTCAAGGCGTCTCTCGGGAAATGTCCGAGAAACTCGGCATTAGCATTGTTGCCTTTAACTGTGAAGGCTATAAAGGCGTGAGTCAATCCGCTGGACACCACATCGCCAACAATGGTTTCTTTAAAAATTGGGTCGGGACCAATGAAGCGGCCGAAGAGGTCGAAGGTTACACCGTCAACTTGATGGGTGAGTACAACATTGGCGGCGATACCTGGGAAATCGAGCGGGTTCTGGAAAAATGTGGCATTGAAGTCATCAGCAAGTTTAGTGGTGATGGGTCCTACGATGAAGCCACTGAGTCCCATTTGGCGAAGTTGAACCTGGTCATGTGCCACCGTTCGATTAACTACATGGCGGACATGATGGAAACCAAATTCGGGATTCCCTGGATTAAGGTGAACTTCATTGGCGTCAATGCCTTTGCCAAGAGTTTACGCAAGATTGCCGAAGTCTTCGATGACCCGAAACTCACGGAACGCATTGAGACGGTCATCGCCGAAGAGATGGCAGAAACCGAGGCTCAACTGGCGACCTATCGTGAACGGCTAACTGGAAAGACCGTCTTCCTATTTGTGGGTGGCTCGCGGGCGCACCATTACCAAGAGTTGTTTGCAGACTTGGGTATGAAGACGGTGGTCGCTGGCTATGAGTTTGCTCACCGGGATGACTACGAAGGTCGCGAGGCATTGCCGAACATCAAAGTTGATGCCGACAGCCGCAACATTGAAGAAATCCACGTCAAGCAAGATCCCGAACGGTATAAGCCCCCATTTTCGGAAGCAGCTCTTGCCAAAATGGAGGAGAACAAAACCCTCAAGGATTACAAGGGCATGATGCCGGATATGGGTGAGGGAACCCTGCTGGTGGACAATATCTCCCACCATGAACTCGATGTGCTGATTGAACGCTTTAAACCAGATTTGATTGGGTCTGGGATTAAGGACAAGTACGTGATTGAGAAGTTGGGCATTCCTTGTAAGCAACTGCACAACTATGACTACGGTGGACCTTTTGCTGGGTTCCGGGGTGCGGTCAATTTTGCGAAGGATGTCGATTTACGGGTCAATACTCCTGTTTGGAAGTACGTCAAGGCCCCCTGGCTGAACTAATCCCAGCCCAGAACGGTGCGTTCCGGCAAGAACGCCCAATGTAGGGGCGAAAAATTTTTCGCCCCTACGAAGCCTACCCCGAATCCTGCCCAGAACGGTGCGTTCCGGCAAGTTTTAACCGGTTGGTCGGAGCTTCATCTTGATTGAAGCCGGAACACACCCTACCCCTGTTCCCTGTTCCCTGTTCCCTGTTCCCTTCTTCCCCCTGTTCCCTACATTCCCAAAGATCATGTTAGACGCAACTCCTACGACTTTAGTTGAACGCAAAGCCTTACGGGTTAACCCGGCGAAAACCTGTCAACCGATTGGTGCGATGTATTCTGCCCTGGGGATTCATGGCTGTTTACCCCATTCTCATGGGTCTCAGGGCTGCTGTTCCTATCACCGTTCTCACCTGACCCGCCATTTCCGGGAACCGATTATGGCGGCGACGAGTTCTTTTACGGAAGGAACGGCGGTGTTCGGTGGCGGTGCGAATCTCCGCAAAGCCTTGCAAACGATCTACCAGTTGTATGATCCCCCGGTGGTGGCGATTACGACGACTTGTCTGTCGGAAACGATTGGCGATGATATCCCGACGATTGTGCGGGAGGCCCATGAAAGTGGTGTGATTCCTGAAGGAAAAACGGTGATTCATGCCAATACTCCGAGTTATGTGGGTTGTCACATCACCGGTTGGTCGAATATGACGGCGTCGATGGTGAAGTATTTGTCTGAACGCAGCGGTGAGTCGCGTAATCAGGTGAATTTGATTCCGGGTTATGTTGAACCGTCAGACACTCGCGAATTGAAACAAATGCTCGCGACTTGGGGCATTGATGCGGTGACGTTCCCGGATACGTCTGATGTGGTGGATACGCCGCAAACTGGGCATTTCCAAATGTATCCTCAGGGTGGAACGACGGTTGAGGCCCTGAAAACCACTGGGGATAGTTTAGCAACGATCGCCCTCGGCCCCGAGGCCAGCACCCAGGCGGCGATCGCCCTCGACGCCAAATGTGAGGTTCCCTATCACATCTTAGATTTACCGATTGGGGTGGCCGCGACGGACCGCCTGGTGCAAACTCTGATGGAGGTCACCGGAACTCAGCCGACGGACGAGATTGTCAACGCTCGCGGTCGCCTGGTGGATGTGATGACGGATATGCAGTCTTATCTGTATGAGAAACGGGTGGCGATCGCCGGAGACCCGGATCAGGTGGTTCCTCTGGTGGAAATGCTGGTGACCTGTGGTGCGAAGCCGGTCTATGTCATTACTGGGGCGGAGTCTAAGTATTTCCGCGATCGCCTTCAAGGGATTCTAGGCGAGACGGTTCCTGAAGCGGTGATTCGCGATAATGAGGACTTGTTCTATCTGCACCAGTTGATGAAACAAGAACCGGTGGATCTGCTCATCAGCAATGTTTACGGCAAGTATATCGCTCGGGCCGAAGATGTGCCGTTTGTCCGCTACGGTTGGCCCATCCTCGACCGTGTGGGACATAGCTACTTCCCCACCCTTGGCTACGGCGGCAGTTTACATCTGCTTTGCACCATCATCAACACCCTGCTCGATCGCAAGGATCGCGATGATGCTGACGAAACCTTTGAGTTAGTTCTCTAACCTCACCCTGGGGGACGGCGTTAGCCGCTTCCCCTCTTAATCCCTTTTGCAATTGTGGAGAACAATCATGCAAACTCCCAAACATCATTTGTTTATCTGTGGCGGGTTCCGCACCCGTGGCGACGCCCAAGGTGCTTGTACCAAGAAAGGCTCTTTGAGCCTGGTGCAGTACCTGGAAAATGAACTGATCGATCGCGATTTGGAAGATGTGGTGGTCTCGACGACTGGCTGTCTCAAGATGTGCGATCGCGGTCCCGTCCTCATGGTCTATCCCCAAGGAGACTGGTACGGCAATGTGGACGAGGATGCTCTCGATGAGATCCTCGATGCCCTCGAAGAAGGCGGAACCGCCGACGAGTATCTACTGACGAAGTAGCTGCTTCCAAAAATGAGCGTTAACAGCAATAACAGTAAATTGCTGGAGAGTTTTCTAACACAAACTAACAGGAATTATTCTCGATTTACTGTTATTGCCACCGCTCACCCCAGTCAACCCCCCGAACAACTGACAACACAATTAAGAAACGGGTCAAACCAACCCAACCGATGTGTTGTTAGGTGTTCCTTGTTCATTCTTTCGAGCTTCTAACCATGGAACCGACTGTTCTCAAAGGTCGTGAAACGCAAATTTACCGTAAAGGCAAAGAACCGTTTGCGATCGAATGCAACAAACAAAGCCTGGCCGGGGCAGTCAGCCAACGGGCCTGTGTCTTCTGCGGTTCACGGGTTGTCCTCTACCCCATCGCCGATGCGTTGCATCTCGTTCACGGTCCCGTCGGCTGTGCCGTCTATACCTGGGACATTCGCGGTGCGTTATCCTCCGGTCCTGAACTGCACCGCCTCAGTTTTTCAACAGATTTACAAGAACGAGATGTCATTTTTGGCGGTGAAGAGAAACTGAAAAATGCCCTTCTCGAACTGATTGAACGCTATGAACCCAATGCGGCTTTTGTCTATTCAACTTGTATTGTGGGCATTATTGGCGACAACTTAGAAGCCATTTGCAATCAAGTGACAGACGTAACCGGAATCCCCGTGATTCCCGTGCAATCGGAAGGGTTTAAGGGCAACAAACGGGCGGGATACAATGCCGCTTGTAAAGCCATGTTCCGCCTAGTGGGAACCGGTGACACCTCCGACATTTCCCCTCACAGTATTAACATCCTCGGAGACTTCAACCTAGCCGGAGAAATCTGGATTATCCGGCAATACTTCGAGAAAATGGGGGTTCAGGTGGTGGCCAACATCACTGGAGATGGTCGGGTAGCCGATATCTCGCGATCGCACGGCGCGGCCCTGAATGTGGTTCAATGTTCCGGGGCCACCTTAGATTTAGCTAAAATGATGCAAGACACCTACGGCGTTCCTTTTGAACGAGTTTCGTATTTTGGTGTCGAAGACATGGCAGAATCCTTATACAAAGTTGCCCGCTTCTTCAAGGATGACCCAGAAATTCTCAAACGCGCCCAACTTGTTGTTCGAGAAGAACTCTCAATTCTCTATCCTAAACTGTTGGAATACCGGAAAGACTTAGAAGGAAAAAAAGCGGCGATTTACGTCGGCGGCTCGTTCAAAGCCTTCTCCCTGGTCAAAGCCTTCCGTCTCTTGGGGATGGATGTGGTCATGGTGGGGTCACAAACCGGGACGAAAGAGGATTATCAAGAACTGCAAGAAATCACCGACGAAGGAACGATTATTGTGGATGATTCTAATCCCTTAGAACTGTCGGCATTTCTGCAAGAAAAGGATGTAGATATCTTTGTTGGTGGCGTCAAAGAGCGTCCCATTGCCTACAAGTTAGGTTTAGGATTTTGCGACCACAATCACGAACGCAAGGAAGCCCTAGAAGGCTTTGAAGGAATGTTGAATTTCGCCCGAGAAGTTCACAGCACTGTGATGAGTCCAGTCTGGCAATTCATGCCCCGTCGAACAGGCTAATCCCTACATCTCCCCTCTAGGGAGGGGTGCCCGCCAGGGCGGGGTGGGTCCTCCCCTCCACCGGAGGGGGCCGGGGTGTGTTCCCCCAGCGAGCGGTGCGTTCCGGCAAGTTCTAATTGAACGCCCAACGTTGATAATAGTTGCAAGCCGGAACACACCCTACCCCTCTTGCCTTTTGCCTCTTGCCTTTTGCCTTCTCTAAAACCATGAAACACACCGCAAAACTCAAAACCGGTCATCCCTATATTTCCACAACCAATGCCTGCAAACTGTGCAAACCTCTCGGGGCTTGTATTGCCTTTCGGGGGATTGAAGGAACGATGCCGTTTCTGCATGGGTCTCAGGGTTGTGCGACTTATATGCGTCGCTATATTATCAGCCATTTCCGCGAACCCATTGATATCGCCTCGTCTTCTCTGAGTGAAAAACACGCCGTGTATGGTGGGGGGTCTAACCTCAAACTGGGGTTAAACAACTCCATTGATAAATACACGCCGAACGCCGTTGGTGTGGCGACAACCTGTTTAACCGAAACCATCGGCGATGATGTGAGTATGTTGTTGCGAGAATGGCGTGTTGATGCCGATGCTGAATGTCCCAATCCTGAGATTCCGGTTGTTAACGTCTCCACCGCCAGCTATTCCGGGACCCATATGGAAGGGTTTCATGCCGTTGTGCGGGAGACCATCGCCCAAATTGCCCTAACCGACGCTCCCATTCCCCAATCGAGCCAGGAGGAGGTGAAAATTGGCACGAAACCTCTGAATCTGATGCCGGGATTTGTCTCGACGGCGGATTTACGGCATCTGCGGGATGTCTGTGAGGACTTTGGCTTAGAACCGACGATTCTCCCGGACTATTCTGATACTCTCGATGCCCCTGTGATGGCGGAATATGAGAAACTCACATCTGGAGGAACCTCCCTCCAATCGATTCGCAAAATGCCTCAGGCGATCGCCTCGATTGAGTTTGGCCGCGTTCTCTCGGCCTGTGGCGATACGGGGGGCGAACTGTTGCAAGAGAAAGCCGGTGTGCCGCTTTATGCGATGGGAATGCCCATTGGGGTGCGCGAGAGCGATCGCTTGTTCAAGACCCTTTCTCACCTCAGTAAGCGCCCCATCCCCCGCCGCCACGACCTAGAACGAGGTCGTCTCCTAGATGCCTATGCCGATGGCCATAAGTATCTCTTTGGCAAACGGGCAATTGTCTACGGCGAAGAAGACCTGGTGGTGGGTTTAACGGCTTTTCTCTCAGAAATTGGCGTTCAGCCGGTTCTCTGCGCCTCTGGGGGGTCGAGTGGCTATCTCAAAGATGCGATCGCCGCCGTCACCGACGGACTGCTACGAGAAGCCCCCCAAGTCCGAGACGACGTGGACTTCTTCGACATTGCCCAAGATGCCCTCACCCTGAAGCCGGACTTCCTCATGGGCAACAGCAAAGGCTACAGCTTCGCCCGCGAACAAGGGATTCCCCTGATTCGCGTCGGCTTCCCCATCCACGATCGCATGGGCGGACAACGCATCCTCCATCTCGGCTATCGGGGCAGCCAAAACCTCTTTGATTTAACGGTAAACGCCATCATCGCCAAAAAACAACGAGATTCCCCCGTCGGCTACGGCTATATCTAACCCTATTGTTAGCTTGCCTCTTGCCTCTTGCCTTTTGCCTCTTGCCTTCTTTTGCCTCTTGCCTTTTGCCTTTTGCCTTTTGCCTTCTTTTGCCTTATGACTACCCTAAACTCCACCAAAACCCCCTTAAACCTCGACCAACATCCCTGTTTCAACCCTAAAATTAAAGGGAAATTTGGGAGAGTGCACCTTCCCGTTGCCCCCAAATGCAACGTGCAATGCAACTTCTGCAATCGTAAATATGATTGCGTCAACGAAAGCCGTCCCGGTGTCACCAGTAAAGTCCTCGAACCCCATCAGGCGGCCGAGTACATGGCGCAAATCCTAGAGAAAGAACCCCGCATCACCGTCGCCGGAATTGCCGGGCCGGGAGACCCCTTTGCCAATGCTTGGGAAACCCTGGAAACCATGCGCCTGTTGCGGGAACGCTTCCCGGATTTAATCCTCTGTCTCGCCACGAATGGGATGGGATTAAAAGCAGAACATGTCGAAGAAATTGCCCGTATTGGGGTGTCTCATGTGACGGTGACTGTGAATGCGATCGATCCTGACATTGGTGCCAAAGTCTATCGCTGGTTCCGGGATGGAAACCTGGTGTTGCGCGGACGACAGGGGGCGGAACGCCTGTTGAGTCGTCAGATGGAGGCGATTCGGGCCTTGAAAGCTGCTGATGTGGTGGTGAAAGTCAACACCGTGGTGATTCCAGGGGTGAATGACCATCATGCGATCGAAATTGCCGAAACCGTCGCCGCCATGGGTGTGGATTTATTCAACGCCATGCCTATGTATCCTACCCCAGACACTCCCTTCGGCGTCTTACCCGAACCCGCACCCAAAGAAATGGCCGTCTTGCGTCGTCATGCTGGGGAATTCATCACCCCCATGACCCACTGTACCCGTTGCCGCGCCGACGCTGTGGGCTTACTGGGTGAAGACCGTTCTGAGGAGTTCCGGGGCTGTCTCACCGACTGTTCCACCCTACCCCGCAAGCCAGAAGTCGAACGTCCCTACGTCGCCGTCGCCACCTTTGAAGGGGTGTTAGTCAACGAACATCTCGGCGATGCAGTGCGGTTACAGATTTGGCAACAAACCCCAGATGGTTTTGCCCTCGTGGAAGAACGACCCACCCCAGAACGGGGTATGGGGCCACGGCGTTGGAAACTGTTAGCTGACCAGTTACAAGACTGTCGCGCCCTCCTCGTCAGTGGGATTGGCGAGTCTCCCCGGCAGATTTTGCGAGAATCGGGACTCTTGATTGTCGAGATGACCGGATTCATGGAAGCCGGATTACAGACCCTCTACAACGGCGGCGATGTTACGGCCTTACGGGGTCGCAATCGTAGCGTCGGCGAGAAAGTCTGTAAAGGAACCGGAACTGGCTGCGGCTAAGGAGATTCTCGTTTTCATGTGTTCGTCTCTCATGGTCCCATTCCCTCTCGGAGTGGGGCTTTTTTGTGGGACTCTTCCGGCTGAGTATAATCGGAGTATGAGTTCATGGCAACGGCAATGATGGCATCCTCCGACTTCCCCCTCACCCCAGAAGAATATCTACGCCTTGAATCTACCAGCGAGATTAAACATGAATATCTCAATGGCGATGTCTATGCCATGGCCGGCGCGAGTGACAGCCATGTTACGATTGCCTTAAATTTAGCCATAATGCTGCGTAATCATGTGCGAGGACGTGGCTGTCGGGTGTATCTGTCAGATATGAAACTGCGGGTGGCACAGCGTAATAGTTTCTTTTATCC
>NZ_JAWOCL010000152.1:0-4564 GCF_046483825.1 Sodalinema sp. | reverse complement strand
TTCCAGGTATCATTTGCCAGTTGTGGCGTGATGACGATTGAAAGGAACCCACCCCGAACCCCTCCTGGGAGGGGATGGCTGTTCACCCTCTCCCTCTATCGAATATCCGGCAAGGTTGTCATGAAATTACATAACATATTATTAAAACTTGTTTAACTTTGACCCTATGTTTATTGGCATGAACTAAGATGAGTCCATAGTCAGATAAAGTCAATAATTGACTTCAGTCCTGGCGGGATAACCTAACGACCCCTCATTTCAGTCGTCATGACCCCGGACCCACTTCAACTCCTACAACTTCTTCTGACCGCCCTCTTAGCCTTGATTGGCGGATTAGTCATCAACGCCTTGTTTCAAGCGCGTTTGACCCGAAAGCAAAAAATTACTCAACTCACAATTGGCGTTATTGATGGAATCGCCATCGCGTTGCTGAACTCCCTGAATGAGACTCACTTGGCCGAACAGACTTTTTATGGCTATGGAGTTCTCGCCTTTAGTTGGGGCTTCTCCATCATCGCCTTGGGGCAATTCTCCTATATTTTTAGCCAATTAACAAAACCCGAGCGGGACATCTCACGGCGTAAGCAGCTACTGGAGATGATTACGGTGGAAGTGAAACAACGCCTCCCACAGCCCGAATCGGTTGAGGCGCAACCTTCGGGGAGAGACTTACAGCCGAACCTCCAGGTCAACATAGCAGACCAGACTCACCAGTTAGACCGTTCACTTGCGGAGTTGTTTCCTCAGGTGGATGGAAAACTGCTAATTCTAGGGGAACCGGGAAGTGGGAAGACAACGGAACTGCTGACGTTAGCCGATGTCCTCTGTCAAGATGCCAAAACCAATCCCGAGGCGGCGATTCCCGTCATTTTTGAACGATCCGAATGGCAACCCTCCTCTGGGAGTCTCAAGGATTGGATGGTGAAACAACTCCACCTCAACTATGGGTTAGACCCTAAACTGAGTCGGGAATGGCTCAACCATAACCGTATTCTACCCCTCTTGGATGGTTTAGATCGCGATCGCGAGACGATGGCTGAGGCGATTCTTGCTATTAATGAACGGTTGGGGGACAAGGAACAACCGTCTCAACCGGTGGTGGTCTGTTGTCGAACCCAAGACTATCAGAGATGTCAGGAGAGATTGCATCTAAATACCGCTGTTTGTCTGCAACCGCTCACCCATCAGCAAATTCAGGAGTATTTGCAAAACAGCTTTGACCAACCCGGTTATGAGAAATTTGTGCAGACCTTGAAACAGGACCAGCCGGGCCTGTTAACGTTAGCCAGAACACCTTTGGGGTTACACTTAATGCCAAAGGCGTATCCAGATGCTGTCGTTCCTAAGCTAGAGGGGGAGTCTCAGGAAGTTGATAACCCGCCCAATAGACGGCTGGGTCAGCTTTTTGACGCCTATATTGAGCAATGTCTAGGCGCGTCGAATGAGTCGGATTATCAACCATCGGAAACGCGACGATATCTAACTTGGTTGGCCAACACCTTACAACGAGAAGGACAGACAGATTTTGGGATTGAAGGAGTGCAGCCCTCTTGGTTGGAAAAATCTCAGCAACGATTTGCTTTGAAATTGGTGTCTTCGCTCCTAATAGCCCTGATTTGGGGACTGCTTTTCGGGGGGATTTATGCGCTGATAGAAGGGGATATAAATACCGTGATGCCAGTGATAATTGGCATCCTGAGTGCAGCCATCGTTATCGAATTATTTAACCCAGATAATACCATCAAGTTTCACAATTTTTATAATATAAACGTTTCAAATATAAAAGCGAAAAATGGTTCCAAAATAATTGGTTCTCTGATGTTTGGACTGATAGGAGGTGGATTACTGGGCCTACTATTCGGATTGCTTGGAAGACTGATATTAGGCTTACTATTCGGGTTGCTATTTGGGCTGCTCTTCGGGCTAGTTTACGGGCTTATCCTTGGGTTTCAAGCAGACGTTAACGTTGAACGAAACCACAATAAAACCGTTAAAAAATCTCTAAAAACTATGGCTATTGTTTTTTTAGTCAGCAGTCCCATTTGGGTGATTGGTTTTTTTGTCAACCACTCCATCCTGGAACTTTCAGGAGGAACTTCAGCGTTCACTGAACCTAGAGGATCTGTGGGTTGGGGTCTAATTTTTGGTCTATGGATGGGTTTATATTTTGGGCGGTTCGAGGAACTCCTTAAGCATGGAATCTTGAGATTCATGTTGTACCGTCAGGGGGCGATTCCCTGGAATTATGCTCACTTCCTAGAGGAAGCAAGTCAGCGTGGTCTCCTCAAGCAATTTGGAGGGCGATTTCGCTTCTATCATGAGTTGCTGCGAGACCATTTAGCCGGGACGTTATAAGACAATTTCCTATTCTAAACAGTTGTACCAGAGATGGCTGTAGGGGCGAACGGTGTTCAGCGAGCGATAGTCGAGGTGGTGCTGTTCGCCCTTCCACAGCATTAAAGATATGCAAATATTCTTAATAAATTTCCAACTGTTTTTTGTCATCTCTTGTACTCGCAAGACTCGTGTAACTGTAGATGACATTCTATTAAGCTGCATTGCATTTTGACCATAAATTGAGTTGAATCGGCTAGAATCGAAGCCAAATTAAGTCTAGGCAAAACCGATTCACCTATTGATGGAGTGACCTATAATCATGCTAAAATCCTTTATGAGACTGCCATTTTTCCTGAAGACAGCGTTGATGGCTGGTTTGGCGATCGCTGTGGTTGTTTTGTCTCCTCTGAATATTCAAGTGTCCTGGGGCGAGACTCCAGCGAACTCGACACCTCCCTCTGATATCGCCTCAGTCTCCTCTCCCACCCCCCAGGACCCCGGAAACCTGGCACAAGTCACATCCGTATCGGAGTTTTACGACGTTCAACCCACTGATTCCTACTTTCAATCTCTCCAGAGTTTAGTGGAACGCTATGGATGTATTCGTCCCATGTCAGATGGGAGTTTTGGAGGACGTCAAACGATGACGCGAGGTCAGTTTGTAGTTGACCTGAACGACTGCTTAGACAGCATTACGAGCATGATGAGGTAATAATTCCCATTGGGTCATCATCTAACCTCGATGGAGTTTGCGGGCGAACCGCCGGGACGACCGTTAATTCCCATCCACTCGATACCAGAGGGCCAGTCCACCGCCTCGTCCTCGGGCTGCGATCGCCGTCGGACTAATATAAAAGTAGTTAAAAAAGGCCTGTCGGGCGATCGCCGTCTCATCAAATACCGCCTCTCGTTGCGCCCCTCCGCGCACGAACCCATCAAAAAGGCTAATTCCATAGATTTGCGCGTGCAGGCGGGTAAAATCGAACGCTAGAAGGCGGTTTGCCCGTTTTGCCCCTGGGGTACTCCCCCCCTTTTGCCAAGCGACTGGGCCGGTTACCGTCAAGGTTAACCCTAAAACCTGCACCCGATTCTCCACTCGTCCCCCCTCCCCAGAATGAGGCGGAGTCGGCATCTCCTCATCCCGAGGTTGATACCGAATGCGGATTCCCAGAAATCGCGGCAGATAGCGACCCGCCCCCAGCAGGCCCCCCGCCTTTTTACGAGAGCGTTGGGTTCCCGTAATCCAACCCAATTGCCAGTCCCCCATCAACGCCTCAAAGTCCGGTGCAGGGGCGTTTTTTTGTGCCTGTTTTTTGGTCTGTTTTTCCGCAGTTAACAGAGCATCCCGCAAGGCTTCCGAGGGGGGTCGCTTAACACCTCCTTCTCGTAACGATAAAGCCGCTGTCTCAATAACTTCTAAGTAATCAGTCATTTTTATTAAGTATTTTGGTCACAAAAATTACTGTCTTCTGGGTTTAGGGTAATAAGGATAATTTATAGCAGATTCCATCCGTTGCGGTAGGGGCGAAAAATTTTTCGCCCCTACAATTTGGTATCCCATGCAACAAATCATAGCGTATATCATGAGCACTCCAAAAATTACTGTGGATAACGGCTTATCTCCTCACGAGGAAATGACAAAAACTGCATCTTGGCCATCACTGGGTCAACCTCAGAAGACTCTCGGGAGTAAACCTCATTTAACTTGAGTAAAATTTGCTCATTCTTATATTTCTTAAAATAGTCCTCTAAGGCTTTTTGATAAAGCTCACTGCGCGATAGTCCTAACTGTTGAGCCAGGGCTTCTGCTTGTTCAAACACTGAATCCGGAATAGAAATTGCCGTTTTCATCGCCACTTGATTGGTAGTATTTGCTCTTTCGTTATACCTCAGTTATACCAGACTGGCAAGAACCATCATCTTTTATAGCAATCCGTTGTCGCCAGGTGTTGGCCTGCTCTAAACTCTGCTCTAAACTAAGGTATCCACACCCGGACAATTCCCGACGATGGCTCAACTTCCTAAACCGGTTCAAGTTCTCGTTCAGTGGTTTCCCTCCGGGTTGTTTGGAGGCTTAGCCGTTCATTCCGCCGCAGCCGGAAATATACGAGCTGCCCTTATATCAACGCTCATTGCGGCTGGGTGGTTTGTCTTGGCCAGTTCCACCAAAGTCTTCATCGAAAGGATAAATGCAGGGCTGAACGAACGGGTAATACGCACAGCAGAC
>NZ_JAWOCL010000107.1:0-22157 GCF_046483825.1 Sodalinema sp. | reverse complement strand
TCAAAAACGAAGGCTTGCGGATCATGGCCTCGGGAACCGGGGCTTCTGCCAGTGGAGGGAATGTGAGACCAAAGGGAGGTCGAATTCGTTCGACACTTCCCGAGGCAATTCCCACTGAAGCTCGAAGCCACTCATCAATCGCCTCGCGATGATGAGTGGTAGTTCACGGCAGACTCAGTGATATCGCCATGGTCCTCAAACCCCTCTTTAACTCCCTCGTTGAGTAGATCGGGCCGCCGCGATCGCGTCCGTTCCCATTGTTGCGATCGCCGCCACTGAGCAATCTTGGCATGATTCCCCGACAACAACACCTCAGGAACCGGCCATTGGCGAAACACCGCCGGACGAGTGTAGTGCGGATAGTCCAACAAGCCATCCTCAAAACTGTCCGCCGCCAACGAGGCCGCTTTCCCCACCGTTCCCGGCAAGAGACGAACCACCCCATTCACCAAGGCCAGCGCCGGAATTTCGCCCCCAGTTAGCACGAAATCCCCCAAGGATACCTCCCGAGTCACTAAATGGGTGACACGCTCGTCCATGCCCTCATAATGACCGCATAAGACCACCAGTTGCTCACAATCAGCCGCCCAAGTCTTGAAATGCTGCTGACTCATCGGCTCCCCTTGAGGCGTCGTCAAAATCACCTCCCGCCGAGGCAAAACCGGTAACGACTCAACCGCCGCAAAAATGGGCTCAGGCTTTAACACCATCCCCACCCCACCCCCATAGGGTTCATCATCAACCCGGCGATGTTTATCCTGGGTGAAATCCCGAGGGTTCGTGCAGTGAACCTCGGCAATTCCCCGAGCGATCGCCTTAGACATCAACCCCACCTCAAACGGGGTCTTAAAAAACTCTGGAAACAGCGTAACAATATCAAATCTCATCATTCGGGCTTCAGCATCAGCCAAATTATGGCTCAATTTGGCCCTCAATTGGGCGTTCACGTTAGCGAATTTACCCGAACAGGTCCCTCGGGTCGTCAATGACGGCGATTCTGCATCAACCGGTCGCCCCTTCATGTTAAGCCCAGGCCACCTCTGAACCCCGTGCCAGCCAAGATGGTATTATAGGAAAACTTGAATGGCTACCCGTTGTTAAGCCAATGTTAAGCCAAAAATTGACGGTTGTCGCAGTCACAAAGCGTCCCGAGTTTTTGTATACTGTTGGCGCTGTTGGCGCAGATCGACCTCAGCAAATGTAGGGTTAGATCACCTGCGCGCTCCTTCGCTTCACCCCCATATCCCCATCGCTCCCCCCATCGACGTTGACCTCAACGTCACCCGAGGGCTAGCGCTCTACCGCTCACGTAGCGTCTCGAAGAGAAGGTGAACGTTCCGATGAACCGCGACCCGCAGACAAACGTCCGGTAGGACATCCTTGACTCGAAGTCCATTACGCCCTAATTCCCTATGATCCAAACAGATGCTCAATCTCTCGAACCGACGATGTCCCATTCCCCTCAAACAACGATTTTGGTAATCGGCGGCGCGGAAGATAAAGTTCACGGGCGCGAAATCCTGCAAACCTTCTTTAACCGTTCAGGGGGTCGGGATGCCCAAATTGCTATCATTCCCTCAGCTTCACGCGAACCGGCGGCGATCGGCAACCGCTATCGGGATATCTTTGAAGATATGGGGGCCAAAGCCGTTCGCATCCTCGATATCCGTGAGCGCTATCAGGGAGAAGATCCCATTTGGCAAAACGATCTCGAAGACTGTACCGGTGTCTTTATGACCGGAGGCGACCAACTTCGCCTCTGTTCCTTGCTCGCGGATACTCCCCTGATGGAGAAAATCCTCTTGCAAGTTCAACGAGGGGAAATCGTCCTCGCCGGAACTAGCGCCGGCGCCGCCGTTATGGGATATCACATGATCGCCGGAGGGGGGAGTGGGGAATCCCCCAACCGCTCCTTGGTCGATATGACCACGGGCCTGGGTATTATCCCTCAGGTGATTGTGGATCAGCATTTCCATAACCGTAACCGCATGGCCCGACTCATGAGCGCCATCTCCGCCAACCCCGATCGCATCGGTGTCGGGATTGACGAAGATACCTGCGCCCTCTTTGAAGGCGATGGCTTAATCCAAGTCTTAGGGAAAGGAACCGTAACCATCATCGATCCCGGCGAAGTCGACTACACCAATGAACCCTATGTCGATGCCATTAACCCCTTAAGTATCTTTAACTTGAGAGTTCATGTCCTCACCTACGGCGATCGCTTCCACCTCCC
The DNA here is from genome assembly GCF_046483825.1 of Sodalinema sp. NCBI lineage: Bacteria > Bacillati > Cyanobacteriota > Cyanophyceae > Oscillatoriales > Oscillatoriaceae > Sodalinema > Sodalinema sp. Next base: position 19,924 of record NZ_JAWOCL010000107.1, on the reverse strand, counting down.
CACCCGCAGCCTTCAAGTTCCTGAACAACGGCTAACGGCCTAACCCCAAGTCCTGGCCCCGTCCCCGATCATCAAGATGCCACGAGACCGCCAACTCACGCAGTGGATACTTGTACTTCTAGTGGCCATCGCCATTGGATCTCAGGTCTCCCCTGCGCTGGCCTCGGCTGACAGCCGCATCAACCGCCTCGAATCCCAAGTTCGTTACCTAGAATCTCAACTCCGACAACTCGATCGCCAAGTCAATCAAAACCCGTTTTCACCCCAACCCCTTGATTCCCCAGCCATTCCCCCCAGCCTAACCCCCCAAACCGGCAACCCCTCAGTCCCCGCTCCGGCCCTGGAGCGCCTCGCCACCCTAGTCGTGGAACAAAAACGGCGTCTCGACGCTCTAGAAGCTCGGCTCGACCGCCTAGACCCCAACCCAGAATCCCTAGAATCCCCCAATTCTCCCTAAGTCCCCGTGGCGACTCCTCCCCAGGCTAAGCACATCAAAATATCAGTATCCTTAAGTTTTCTGTGAAGCCTTCCGTACTGAACCGGTCTATCCCCTGGAGTCGACAGCTACTCGAGTGGGTCGCCATCGCCCTCCTCTATTTCCTGAGCGCTCAACTCTCGCTAAGATTTGCCGCCTTACCTGGCAATATCTCCTCCGTCTGGTTTCCCACAGGACTCATTCTCGGGGTAAGTTTGTGGCGATCGCAATGGCGGGCCGTTCCCGGCGTCTTTTTGGGATCAATGCTCTCGACTAGCCTCGATTTAGGGCTAGGCGCCACCCATCTTGGACCCCTCAAGATCCTCTTCTGTGGTCTCCTTCACGGTAGCAGTAATGCCCTAGAACTCAGCGTCGTTCTGGCCCTATTGCGCTCCTGGATTCCTCAAGGGACCATCTTGCAACGAGTTCCCCACGTGGGACTCTTTATCCTCAGCCTCATTCCCGCATCCCTCATCGGTGCCACCCTAGGCGTCTTTCCCCTGGTGGTGATTGGCCTGATTCCTCTCCCAGAGGTTCCCCTGTCTTTCGCCATCTGGTCCTGGAGTGCTGTCCTCAGCCAACTCTTGATTACGCCGGTTTTCTTGGCGGGTATGGCCGCACCGACTCAATGGCGACCCAAACCTGGCCGCTATCGGAGATTGGAAATCACCCTCTTTATCGGGGTAAGCGTCATCATCCTCACCGGAACCTTTGGACTCGGCTATCCCGCAGAATATGCCCTGATTCCCCTCTGTGTCTGGTCAGTTCTGCGCTTTGGCAAATTTGAAACCACCCTCTTTGTCTTCGGGATTTCCCTCATTGCCATTTTCACGACCGTCCAAGGCCTCGGTCCGTTTGCCGGTCATTCAATCTATATTGCCTTTACCCTCTTGCAGTCGTTTATGGGAGCGACCATTCTCACCTCCCTCGTCTTGTCGGCCAGTAACGATGAACATCACCAGGTCGAACGGCAACTTCGGGCCAGTAACCGAGAGTTACATAAGAGTCAGAATCGCTTATCTCAATTGCTCGAAGCCATGCCAGTAGGGGTCTGCGTTCACGATCGCCGTGGACGGATGCTCTACCGCAATCACACCGCTCAACGTCTCCTCGGTGATGTAGAGTCCGATTTATACCAGTTTGCCCAACACTATCACCTCTATCAAGCCGATACCTCAGACCTCTATCCCCTCGAACAACTTCCCGGACAACTGGCTCTCTCGGGACAATCGGTGCGGCGAGATGACCTCGAACTCCGTCAGTCGGGCCAGACCATTCCCCTGGATATGGCCAGTACCCCACTTCTCGATGAAGCCGGTGTCGTCGATGGGGTGATTGTCGCCTTTCAAGATATCCGCGATCGCAAAGAAGCCCAAAAACTCTTAGCCGACTATAACCAAACCCTAGAAAACCAAGTCGTCCAACGCACCACAGAATTACAAAAAACCCTCTCCCAATTACAACGCACCCAAGCTCAGTTAGTCCATACCGAAAAAATGTCCAGTCTGGGGCAGCTTGTGGCAGGAGTCGCCCATGAAATTAATAATCCAATTAGTTTTATCTTTGGCAATATCCGCTATGCCCGAGAGTATATTCAGGATTTAATTCGCCTCCTTCAAGCCTATGAACGAGTCTATCCCAATCCTGATGCCTCTATTCAAACTCTGGCCGAAGATATCGATTTGAGTTATTTGCTTGAAGACTTACAGCGAATTCTAGATTCGATGAACTCAGGCGCAGAGCGAATCCGCAACATTGTCTTGAGTCTAAGAAACTTCGCACGTCTGGATGAATCCAAAACCAAGGTCGTCAACCTTCATGACGGAATTGAAAGTACCTTAATGGTGTTACAATCTCGACTAAAATCGCAAAAAAACCGCCCTGAAATCAAGATCGTCAAGCTCTATGGAGACATTCCTAATGTGAATTGTTATCCCTCTGAACTGAATCAAGTCTTTTTAAACCTCTTGAATAATGCCATTGATGCTTTGGAAAGTCATGGGGATTCTCCAGGAAGTTATGGACTAAGGCAAGACCCCAAAATTATCCTGAAAACAGAAGCGCGGGGACAAAACACAATTTTAATTGAGATAAAAGACAACGGTGCAGGCATGAGTCAAAGCATCCGCCATCGTATTTTTGATCCGTTTTTTTCCACCAAGCCCGTCGGATCTGGAACGGGCTTAGGACTGTCCATGAGCTATCAAATTATCGTCGAAAAACACCAGGGAAAACTCTACTGTCACTCTGAGCTAGGGCAGGGGACAACCTTTACCATCGAACTTCCCCTCAGTCTAAACCCGACTCGTCACCTCTCCCTAGAAACCCATGAAACATCATGAAAAACTTTATTCCACCTGAGCGTTTCTTTGCTTATTTAACCTGGACTGAGATTAAGCAATTGCCCGATAAAGCCAACACCGTTTTAGTTCAACCGGTGGGAGCCGTTGAACAACATGGCCCCCACCTCCCTCTCATAGTCGATAGTGCCATTGGCTTAGGAGTGTTGGGGGAAGCCTTAACCCGTCTAAGTGCCGATATTCCCGTCTATGTCTTGCCTCCCCTCCATTACGGCAAATCCAATGAACATCGTCACTTCCCCGGAACCGTCAGTTTGTCCGCCAAGACCCTCCTCAGCACTCTGATGGACATCGGTGAGAGTCTCTACGCCGCCGGATTTCGTAAACTGGTGCTGATGAACTCCCATGGTGGACAACCGCAAGTGATGGAGATTGCGGCGACCGATCTTCATGCTCGTTATGAGGATTTCTGGCTCTTTCCCATTTTTACCTGGCGAGTCACTCAGGAGCATAAACGCCTCCTGAGCGAACGGGAAGTGCAAGAAGCCATGCACGCCGGTGATGCCGAAACCAGTTTGATGCTGGTGTTATTACCTGAATGGGTGCAGATGAAGCAGGCCGTGCGGGACTATCCCCCTCAACAGCCTGGGAGGTTAGCCAGCAAAGGGGGACTGACCTTTTCGTGGTTAACTCAGGATCTCAGTACGAGCGGTGTGGTGGGCGATGCGACGGCGGCCAGTCGCCAGAAGGGGGAGAGGATTCTGGATTGGTTGGCCGACGGTTGGTGCGAGTTACTGCAAGAGGTCTATCACTTTAAGGCGAAACACTAATTTAAGGACGAGATTGGGTTATCGTTACGGGCAAAATTGCTAGAATAGAGCTAGTTCGGTAACGAATGTAACAGACAGGAGAACCCCAATGGACAGGTCTTATGGTGCGCGTTTTAACCGTTGGCTGCAACGGATTCCCGGATTTGGGCAATGGCTGAGGTTATCCCAAAATGTTTATCAGGCTGAGGAAATTCTTCACGATCGCCGCCGCTGCGTTGGCCGCTCCCGATAACCTCGGAGTCATCGAGATCATGAAACTCAGACCAATCAAGGACTGCGATCGCTTTAATCTACGGCGATCGCAGTCTTGCCTTAGACCCTTCCCCAGATTTGTAAACAAATGTAAATAGCGTTAAGATTGTAGGTGAGTCGGTAAACTATTATTAAATTATGAGTCGCCCCCATCTCCCAGAGCCGAGTTTGCTCAAAAAAGTCCTCGAACCCCTGCTCGAAGACTTCCAATACTGGTTTGAACGCTCTCGGACTCTCCTGGAAACGGAAACCATCGAGTTCCTAGAGGCCCACGAACAGCAAGATCTGCTGCATCGTATCATCCACGCCCAGGAAGAGGTGAGTTCCGCCAAAATGATGCTAGATGCGACGGGCTGTCAAGCGGGGGTCGATATGTCAGTTCTGATGCCTTGGCATCATCTGCTCACAGAATGTTGGCAAATCTCAATGCAATTTCGCGCCCAACACTCCCAGGCCCTCAACGTGAGAGAATAACCCCAAGTGGGAAGGTCTGACCCTTGCCCAGACCCAGTCCCTCGCCTTAACAATCTGTTTTTTTAAGCGTCGATTTAGGGGAGTTCCTCGGCTTAATCCGTGAACTGCCCAAACTAGCCGATTGATCATCCCTGATTTATCTGAGGACACGTTATATGTTACATCTGCTCTATATTCTCGCCTTTACCTTTCTGGCCTTTGTCGCCGTTGGAAACCTGGTTAGAAACCTCTTAGCCTTTAGTTCAGACTCTCAGAAGCCACGCTCAATGAGTAACTCCGAGTTGAGCCGTCGTCCTCAGCCGAGTCCACACCCCGAACTCCTCGACGACTACGGCCATGTCGTTGAAGAACCCCTGTTAGTCATGCGCTCGATTGGTATCGAAGACGCTCGCGAGAAGCTCGATGCACTCTACAACTCTTCACCGAGCAGCAAGAACAATCTCAGCGACGATGACGACACTCCACCACCAGCGTTGATCTAAGCTCACTGTCATCGAAACCTAACATCCCCTCTCCCCTCACCCCGACGGGCGCACCCTTGGCGGTACGCCCCCACCGTTCACGAACCGCTGCCTCATGACGATCGCCATCGACTTCGGTACCAGCAACACCGTCATTGCCCGTTGGAATGCTGCCAGCGAACAATCAGAAGTAGTAAAACTCCCTGGGCTAAGTCGCCAGCAGGCGGATAATCCCCCAGTCGTTCCCAGCCTCGTTTACGTTGAGAACGCCCAAACTGGGGCCATCGCCGCCGGACAACAGGTGAGCGATCGCGGCTTAGATACTCAACGTGACGCTCGCTTTTTCAATAGCTTTAAACGGGGAATTGGCTCCGATATTCAAGGATTTTTGCCCACCCTCGACGAGGTTCCCATACGCTTCGAACAGGTTGGAGAGTGGTTTCTCCAGACCGTACTGTCAAGCGTCGCTGAGGTTCCTCTACCCCTCGACTCGTTAATTCTCACCGTTCCCGTCGATAGCTTTGAAACCTATCGTCATTGGCTCGGTTCGGTGGTTGAGTCTCCTCAACTTCCCCAAAAAATTGAGCAAGTCCGTCTCCTCGATGAACCGACCGCCGCCGCCCTGGGCTATGGGTTAAGTGATGCCGAACTACTGTTGGTAGTTGACTTTGGTGGCGGAACCTTGGATATGTCCTTGGTGCAGCTACACCGCAGTGCGGGTAATAATCGCCATCCCCTCGGCTTTATTCTCAAATGGGGCGATAAATCCTTTCGCGAGAAATCCGGGCAAAAACTCGAAACCGCCAAAGTTTTAGCCAAGTCCGGCCAAAACCTCGGCGGTGCTGATTTAGATAACTGGCTCCTTGATGAGCTGGCCAGCCGGGAGGGGTTACCGAAAACCCCCCTCACCTGTCGCCTCATGGAACGGCTGAAAATTGAGTTATCGTCTCGCTCTGAGGCGACGGAGGTGTATTTTAATGAGGAAACCTTCGAGAGTTATGAGTTAACGGTGAGCCGATCGCAGTTTGAGGAGATCCTGAAACAGCAAAAGTTCTTTAAACGGTTAGATGAGTCGTTAACCCAAGTCTTACAGCAAGCCCGACGACAGGGATTAGAAACCCCTGATATCGATGCCGTGTTACTGGTGGGGGGAACCTCGCAAATTCCGGCGGTTCAAAACTGGATCCGACAATGGTTTCGGGCCGAGAAGATTCGCTGCGATCGCCCCCTCGATGCGATCGCCACCGGCGCCTTACAACTCACCCAAGGCATTGCCCTCAAAGACTTTCTCTATCACGGCTATGGGATTCGCTACTGGAACCGTCGTAAAAATGCCCATGATTGGCATCCGATTATTCAACCCGGACAACCCTATCCCTTAGAGCGTCCCATTGAACTCTCGTTAGGGGCCTCAATGCCCAACCAGCCCAAACTGGAGTTGGTTCTAGGAGAAATGGCCGCCGAAGCCCCGAAAACGGAAGTCTTTTTTGATGGCGATCGTTTGATTACCCGACAAGCTGAGGCGGACGTTAACGTCATTCCCCTCAATGACAGCGATGGCGGACGCACGATCGCCAGTTTAGACCCGCCCGGCTCTCCGGGGAGCGATCGCGTCAAAATTCAATTTCGTATCGATGAGGAGCGTCTTCTACGCATCACGGTCGATGATTTACTGACCTCAAATCGCTTGATGGATAACCAAGCCGTCGTGCAACTGAGTTAAATCCCCTCAAATCGACTCTCCCATCACACCTCGGCAAGTCTCTAACACCTGCTCATCAGTAGCCGTGAGGCCATCTAAGGGTTGGAAACCGGGGATATTGGCGTTAGTCGCCCCCTGACCCGCCGCGACTAAGGTATCTCGGCGAATCGCCAAGTTGAAATCATAGGTCTGATCACTGTAGCTGTCTTGGATGTTTAGGGCTAACTGATTCTCCTCAAGACGACCCTCGAAGCAGTCAAACGAGGATGAGGGCATATAGAACCCGCCCACAATGCGATCGCCATCAGCTTCAAAGACCATATAGGTTTCACCCAACTGATTGGCCTCAGGCACTGACCCATAGACATATTCCCCATCGTCGAGATTTGCCGGGGCCTGATCTCGGCGGGCCGCAACAGACACCGACTCAGCCAGGGCCGTTCCCGCCACCCCTAAGCTGAGACAGAGTCCCAAAACCATCGCAGCGGCTTTGCCCTGGCGTTGTAACCACTGTTGGGGGTTGATATAGTTATTAAACATAAGTATTTATCCGGGTTCCGAACTCAATAAACCTATTGTCTCGGATTGGGGCGATCGCCGTCAGTGACCCTAGGACAGATTTTTAGGCGATCGCATCACCCGCCCTAAGTGATATCACTTACGCATTCGGCGTGACATAAATCACCATTATCAGAATCATCAGGATCTCAAAACTGTTGTAACTGGGCCGCCTCGTTAAAAAAGCGTTGTCCTAAACTGGCAATCAGGAGACTGGTGGCGATAAAGTCCGTCAGAGCGATGGCAAACATGACCAGCATTTGATAAGCCGCCGCATCAATGGGATTAGCCCCACTCAACAACTGTCCCGTGACGATTCCCGGTAGAGTGACTAACCCCACCACCATCATCGAGTTGACAATCCGCACCGTTCCCGCGCGAATCGCCTGCTTGCGGTAGTTGGCTAAGGCCTGTCGGGGAGTCGCCCCGAGGCTGAGATAGGTTTCAATCTCTAAGGGATGATGCTCAATTAAACTTACAAACCGCTCCCCGGCGATGGCCGCTGCATTCATGGCATTTCCCATCATCATCCCTCCTAGGGGAATCAGATATTGAGGATTCGACCAAACCGCCGGCTGACGTAGGACCAAGAGATTGATATAGAGCAAGGTTAGGGCGCTACTTAAGGCAATGGCCCCCCAGACTAACATGAACAATCCCGGAAGTTTGCGGCTAATACGATTGCGGGCCACCACCGCCGCTAAACTAACCATCACTAGCAAGACGATGATCAGGATTAGGGGATTTCGCCAGGTGAAAACCACTTGTAGGATTACCCCCAGCATCAGTAACTGAAGGGTGGTGCGGGCGGTGGCCAGGGATAACTCTAGGGTTAGCCCCAATTCTTGCCAAGCCGCAATGGCGATCGCGATCGCTGCCATACCCACGGCGATCGCTAAATCGATTAAATCTAGTTGAATATAACCCACGTTGTTGAGTTAGACCTTTTTTAACTAATATCTCTTAAGACACCGAGTAACACCGGTTTTCCATAGAAACGAGTTCGGACTCCATAAATTTCCACTAATACTCGTTTTCCTCCCTTGCGTTGTCCTTGAAAAATACAGGAAACACAGTCCGTTTGGCCACGAATACATTTATAAACCTGTTCTGATACTCGATCATAGTGTTCATTAGTAACCAGAGAAAATATCCCTTTTAGATTTGCCAACTCTTGCCGTTTATAGCCAAAAATTTTGGCGAGTTTTGGATTAGCATAGATGAATTTTCCATCCCAAACGACAATATAAAGCCCCAACGTATTTAAACGACTTAACCGAGAGTGACGGAGATCGTCGGCCAGGTCATCTCCATGCGATCGCCGGCGGCGTGATCCCGGAGAGGGCCGAGAGGACGAGGGGCGGTTGGAGGGAGGCGGCGGTGGTGGTGGTGGCCGGGAGGGAGGATCGGCCGATGGCGGCGATCGCAGCGGAGGAACACTCGACTGAGCCGAACCCGAGGACATCCGCAACCCCGGTGGTGAGGAAACCGAGGGCGTTTCTCGCTCCGGGCTTAAACAGCGTACCACCTCTAACACCAGCCCAATCCGCACCGCCACCGCCTCCATTAGTTCAGCCATCTGAGCCCGAAAATGGCCTTGGTCTGGGTGCATTAAGGTAATAATGGCTAAGACCGTGTTGTTCCGCAGCACCGGCACACAAAGAACAGAGCGAACATGATAGGGTTCACCGGGCAATTGTAGCCAACGCTCATCTAAGGTCGTATCCGTAATAATGCCAATTTGTCGCTGTTGATACACCCAACCGGCTAAGCCTTGATGCAACACACGCCCAACTAACGACTCGCGCTCTTGGCGAATAATGGCCCCCCGAGCCAACACCGACTCAATTACCGTCCCCGCTTCATCGAGTAAAAATAAACTACTATCCTCAACTCGGGTTAAACGATTAGCACTACGGAGGACTTGTTGAGATAACGCCCGTAATAACAGAGTTGGGGACGGATGTTCACCACAGGCCAAGACCGTTCGCAGCAATTCCGCTTGTACCTCATCGGCCTGATTTTCCAGCCGTACCTGTTCAAACTCCTGGCGAACCGCCTTGAGTTCTTGGATGAGTTGCTCTTTTGTCGGTTCGCGATCGTCCATACTAGGGTTTAGCGACGAGAAAGACTCTCGGACGGAGTAGCGTAGCTATGGTGACATCGTACTCGATATCGCCCCTAGAGCGGCTTTCCCTCGGGGCGTTAAGGTCTTGAGGCCTCGGCGATAGACAGAAGGCATTTCTCGGTAGAATTGCCATAGATGTTACGGAGTTATTCAGTCTTTTGGGAAATTTGGTCTTAGTTACCGGAGCGGCCCGCTCTGGAAAAAGTGAGTTTGCCGAACGGCTGGCCGAGCAACACAAGGGTATTGTCACCTATATTGCCACTGCCCGCAGCAATTCCCAAGATCGAGATTGGCAAGCTCGCATTGAACGTCACCGTCAACGTCGCCCCCGTCATTGGCGGCTTCAGGAGGTTCCCCTTGCCATTAGTGCCTGTCTTGAGCAATGGAATCATCCCCAAAATTGTCTGTTGCTCGACTCATTAGGGACTTGGGTGGCCAACACGTTAGACGAGTCTGACACAGACTGGGGCGATCGCCGTCAAACATTTTTGCATCAGGCCACCAACTTCCAAGGAACTTGTATTCTCGTGGCCGAAGAAACCGGTTGGGGCGTCGTTCCGGCTTATCCATCAGGGCGAATGTTTCGCGATCGCCTCGGCGAACTAACACGTCATCTTGGGGCCATGGCTGATCAAACCTATCTAATCGTTGCCGGTCGCATCCTTAATCTAACCGAAATCGCTGATCCCCTTTAGGAAGTTCCCCAGAACAAGTTTAAACTGCATCAGAGCCGTTTGCCCTCGTGATTTTACCTTTATCTTAAGAATCTATACCAATTTAGTGAACGATCTCTCCTGACAAATCGTTTAACATAGGACTAGAGTTCTATCGTTGCGCACTTTTATGGCTTCTGAAACGCAAGTTAAACAGTATTTAGCTGATTGGTTTCAGCTCGGCAAAAAACTGATTGTCAACAACCAGGCAGAACTCCCCTATCCCCTCTTTGAAGGCAGTGACTATAGCCGAGCCTTTGAACAGTGTTGGGCCGCTGTATCCTGTTCCAAACTTAGCTATCATTCCTACCTCGAAGGCACAGAAATTAGTATTGGCCAACTCCTTGACGATGACTGGGACATTTCCCCTTGCGCCCGCTGCACCATGCCCATTGCCCTACCCGTGGCTGGCGTGAGTCCGGTCTTGTGTCCCTGTCATGACCTGCCCTCCTGGCCCAATATGGATCTTCCGAAACCCAGACAGCCCGTCAACACTCAAGAGAGTTTGCGGGACATTTGCCGCCGCCTAGTGGCCAACCACGATTAAACCGGTACCGCCGTTCGCTGTTTGGGAACGTCGTAGCTTAAAAAATCATAAGCGAGGTCAGTTTGCGGAAAAATGGCCCGGGCTTCATCCAGTAAATCCTTAAGATCTAGGTCATTTCCTGGAGCATAGCGGGGACTAAAATGAGTCATAAAAAGCTGTTTTACCCCCGCCGCCAAGGCCACTTGAGCCGCCATCGTCGACGTCGAATGCAACCGTTGTTCCGCCAAACTGGCATCTCGGTGAGAAAACGTGGCCTCATGAATTAAAACATCAGCCCCTTGAGCCAAGCGCACGGCGTTCTCACAATAAATCGTATCCGTACAATAGACGAGCTTGCGTCCCGGTTGTGGCTCACCGCAGAGATGACGACCGTGGATTACCCGGCCATCCTCTAGGGTGACCGGGTGTCCCTGTTTGAGTTGTCCATACACCGGTCCCGGTGGGATTCCCAGGGCCTGGGCCTTCGCCACATCAAAGCGTCCCGGACGATCTTTTTCCTCGACGCGGTAGCCATGGGCCGGGATACGGTGATCGAGGCGATCGCACAACACCCGATAGTCCTCATCCTCATAAACTAGCCCCGGCTTGTGCTTATGAATCGTAATCGGATAATGCAAATGGGTATGAGAATAGCGCGCACAAGCTTCGAGATAATTTTCGAGCTGGGGGGGACCGTACAAATCAATGCGATCCGGCGCTCCCGCTAGGCCAATACTGGCCAGGAGTCCCATTAAACCAAATACATGATCCCCGTGCATATGGGTAATAAAAATACGGCGAATCCGCCCCACCTTCAGATCACTCTGGAGCAATTGATGTTGCGTTCCTTCCCCACAGTCAAATAGCCAAATCTCACCCCGTTGTTTCAGGCGCATGGCTAAACTGGACACATTTCGCGATCGCGTCGGGACACCCGAACTGGTTCCTAAAAAAACGATTTCCACTCGCTTGACTCTCGTTAAGGAAATTGGCAGCTTGACATCCTCCCACGCTAATTCAAAGAATATAGCGTGGGATTCCCACCATCACTGATGAGGTTTCCTCTTTCTACGACTCGGCTTACCTTGAGGAGTTTCCCCACCCAAGCAGAGGTCGATATCTCCGGAGGCGTGAGTTTCCGTATGCCCTACGGTACTTACTTAGTAAACCGGGTTGGAGTTATCTGTCTTCCCTCTCAGGACAGAACTAACTTCAAGCCTCCGAGCTTACTATGGTATCCTAACACCGACCTAGGTCTATCTTCGAGTCGTCGGTCACTTTTAAGGAGAACCAAAGGATGCTGCTACTGAAAATTGCCGCGTCTGTGACGGGCCGATCAAGGGAAACGGCTCAGCAGGGATCATCGCAAACTAGAGAAAACCCCCAGCAGAACCAGAAAACGAGCAAGCGAAGGCGCAACGGATTTCCTCATTTCTGGCGAGGGATGACCAGTCTTTGTTTTTGGGCATTTTCCCTCGTTCCTGGCCTAGCCCTTGAACTCCGAGTCGCCGTCGAGAAAAACGTCGGTGAACTCACCGTGGGCAGTTCAACCCCCGCCCGCATTCGCAGTCGCTCCGGGACCGTCCTCGGTAACCTCAGCCAGATGAATGCCTTTGTCGCCCGCTCCACCGGGCAAGCCGTCGCCCTCGATCGCTGGCAAGGGGATCAGTTATGGATTGAACCCACGAATCATGGCCATGTTTATATTGGCGATCGCTGGTATCGAGGCAAAGTTCTCATCGTCCGAGGACGCTACGGGGTCACCGCCGTGAACTACGTTGACATCGAATCCTATCTCTACAGCGTCCTGGGCGCAGAAATGGGGGGCAATTGGCCCATCGAAGCCCTAAAAGCCCAAGCCGTCGCCGCCCGCTCCTACGTCCTCTACCAGCGCGATCGCTACGGCAATGGCACCTACGATGTCGGGGATAACACCTTCTGGCAAGTCTATCGCGGGATGCAGGAAGAGTCGAGCCAAACCCACCGAGCCACTGACGCCACCCGAAGCCAAGTCCTCAGCCATAATGGCCAGGTCATTGAGGCCGTCTTTCACGCCTCCTCCGGGGGCCACACCGAAGATGTCGAACAGGTTTGGGACGAAGTCAAACCCTATCTCAGAGGCGTTCCCGACTTCGATCACGACTCACCCAACTATCACTGGCGCGAATCCTTCTCACAATGGGAAATTACCCGGCGACTCGGTGGCGTAGGAACCGTGGTGGGAATTTTCCCGGAACAGCAATCCCCCAATGGCCGCTTAGTGACCGCCAAAGTGGTGGGATCGGCTGGAACAGCTATTGTTGACGGAGAGGACCTGCAAGCGGCCCTGGGGCTGCGCAGTAGTTTGTTTACCGTCACCTCCGGAGGCGGCTATTTCACCCTCTCGGGGCGAGGCTTTGGTCATGGTGTGGGGATGAGCCAATGGGGCGCAAAACACCTGGCAGAGCGGGGCTATAGTTACCGGCAAATTCTCTCCCATTACTATCGCAACACCCAATTAGCTCAGTTACAGAGCCAATAATCTGGCCCTCAACGGCTACAAATTTTTAACTTCGCTACCATGGGAGCTATAGACACCCTTGAGGACATCACTATGCCCGATAAAAACTACTCCTGGAAAGGAAGCCCCAACGCTGGACTCGTGCTGACCATTTTGGCGGGACTCGGTGCTGTTGCTATTTTGTTTGTGGGCTTTAGCGGCTAACCTCCTCCTCGACCGGTTCAGTCCAGACAATCGGCCGTCGTTGCGGATCAAGACGTTGGGTTTCTTCCTCAATCAGAGTTCGCACCTGAGTTGGATCAAAGTAGCGGCTGAACTGTCCCTGTAACCCCTGCACCTGCGATCGCGTCGTTTCGACCTCGTCATGAAGTTGTTCGAGTTGGTCTTGGCTCGTGGTGTAACTCGGGACCAGTTGGCTTAAGGCCGCGATCGCCCCCAGGGAAACCGTAACATCCACCGTCAGCTTCAACCCCGTTTCCAAAACAGACGTCCAGGAACGGCTATTCCGTCGCCGTCGCGGCTGAGGCGAAGGACGACGACGAGGACGACGGGGTGAAGCTCGAACCTCACCGGGATGCGGAGCGCGAGACAGGCGTTCAGGGGCGTTCATGATTCAGTCTGAAGATAAGCTCACATCGATTGACCTGCTGTGAATACAGCATGAGTGGGGGGAATAGTTCAAATTGAACCGAAACAGAGCCATTTTGGCAAGCCGACTGACGCACCCCATCTCCTACTCCCGAGATCCCCCTCTAGTTTAACCAAACTCAGAGCCACAGAACTCCCATTTTGGAAAACCTTTCCGTCTAGCTAGAACCGGGTCGCCGCAACTGGCCAAAGCAATGGGAGTCCCGCACGTGGCGAAACTCCCAGAACAGACAGACCAACAAGAACTCGTTGGATGACCGTCTTATTTATAAAGTTCCGTCGACAGGCGGAACGCCAGGACACCCGGAATAATGGCGACAACTAACGCAGCTAAGACTTGAATATCAGACATAAGACCTGAAAACTCCTGTATATTTAGTTCAATCGTTCACTACTCTCGATCAAAGTTAACGATTTTGAGCAAAAGTGTAATAATTTTTCATAAAAAAACACGAGAATTGGCCCGAAATTTGGGGCCGCCACCGCCCCAGAACCGACGCCACTCAGCCTGAGGGCGTCAGTTCCTTTATGAGTGAAACAAACCTCGTTATTCTTCTAGCCAAGGTTTCAGCGCCGGCGTCCAACTGACCAGTTCCCCTTCAGAGAACCATAAGTCAATCTCCCGATTCGCCGTTTCCACCGCATCAGAGCCATGAATGAGATTGCGTCCGATATTTAAGCCAAAATCACCGCGAATGGTTCCTGGAGTCGCCGTCAGTGGGTTGGTTGCGCCAATAATCGTGCGAGCGCCGGCGACCACGCCGTCTCCTTCCCAAACCATCGCCACCACCGGAGAGGAGGTAATAAAGTCCACCAATCCTTTGAAAAACGGCTTATCCCGGTGAACATCGTAATGTTGTTCTGCCAATTCCTTGCTGACGGACATCAGCTTTAGCCCAACGAGGGTGAAGCCTTTGGCTTCAAAGCGGCGAATCACCTCGCCCACGAGTCCCCGTTGTACGCCGTCAGGCTTAATCATCAAAAATGTTCGTTCCAAGATAACCTCCTCAAAATTGCATCAATTTACACAAACTTTAGACTATCGCAACCTGTCCCGTTTGCGGCCGGTTTAGCGTAGAACTCCCCTTAGCGTTGCAGGCGGTTTAGAGTCGCTTCCATCACATCCGGGGTCTGTCCAGATACCGCATAAACCAAGGCTTCCCGATAAATGCGTTGGGCCGGATGTTGACAACTGTTGGCCGCGCCCCCCGAGGCGGCGATCGCCCCATAGCTACAGCGGCCCGCTAAGTCAATGGCCCAGGCCCGCAACGTCAGGCGATCGCCATAAGACCGCGTCCCCTCATCTTCACTCTCAAAAAAAGCCTGACGACAAGCCTGCAATTCAGCATCCAGAGTCTCCCAGCTTTGCCGCAAAAACGGGAGTTGCTTTTTCTCAGCCGCCTGCTGCAACACATCCAACCCGGCCCGAGCGCAACCGAGGGCAAAAAAGCCATGATGTAGCACATTGGCTTGACTGTTCTGCTGCATCCAATGGGGCGGCTTGAGACATAGCACCTGCTCATCAGGTAAGAACCACCCCTTCACCTCGGCGGTGACCGTATTGGTGGACGTCAACGCCGCCATCTCCAGCGGCGAACTCATCTCAATCTCTCCCCCTCGCTCCTCCTGACAACTGCGGAAGGGCATCATACCAAATACCGAGGTTCCATCCGGCAACATCGCCCCCAAAATAAAGCTCTCAAACAGCGTCGCCCCCGTAATCCAGGGAATAAAGCCATCGAGTTGGTAGCCTCCAGGAACCAATCGCGCCTGCATCGGCGGTGGCCCCGGACGACGCAGGTGAGAAAAGCCGACCCCCACCCGTCGCTTCCCTGTCGCTAAATGAGGTAAATAGTCCTCTCGTAAGCCAGAATTGGAGCTGCGGCTGATCAGGGCGGCGGCACTTTGATGCTGGGTTTGTAGGAAGGCCAAGGCCCCGGAATGGCGGGAGATGGTTTCTTGGAAGCGACGAAAGAGAACTTGGTTGTCGGCCCGTAGGGTGAGCAACTCGCGATCGCCCAAGCCCAGAAAAGCCGTTTCTAGGGCCTGACAATCACGATCAATGAGATTGGCCTGGGGGGAGACATACTCATCTAAATAGGCTTCAGCCAGATCGAGGGGAGAAGAGGTAACGGTCATACAGCAGTTGAGAGTTGCGTGTTGAGGGTTAGAGACAGCTAACGGGAATTACGCCATTGAGGATAGGGCCGTCCGGAGAATCCCTAGGGCGCGGTCAACCTCCGCCTCTGAGACAATCAGGGGAGGAACGAATCGCACCACCTTGGGGCCAGCGGGAACCAGTAGCAGTCCTTGTTCCATGACCGCTTTCACCACAGCAATTGAAGTTAACTCAATCTCTGCCTTGAGTTCGAGGCCATTGATTAGCCCCCAACCGCGAACCTCAGCCACAACAGCCGGAAACTCCGTGGCCATCGCCTGCAATCCTTGGCGTAACTGTTGCCCGCGATCGCGCACCTGTTGCAAAAATCCCGGTTTCTCCACCATCTGACAGACGGACAGCGCCACACCACAGGCGAAGGGATTACCGCCAAAGGTACTGGCGTGATCCCCCGGTTCAAAGACATCACAGCTCGACTTACACAGCAGCGCACCAATGGGAATTCCACCGCCGAGGCCCTTAGCACTCGTGAAGATATCCGGTTCAATACCTAAGTTCTCATAGCCCCAGATCTGTCCCGTCCGCCCCACACCGACTTGCACCTCGTCGAGAATCAGCAAAATATCCTTCTCATCACAGAGTTGGCGGACTCGTTGGAAAAATTCCTTGTCCCCTGGGCGAACCCCCCCTTCTCCCTGGAGAGCTTCTAGCATAATGGCCGCCACTTGGGGCGTTTCGGCATCTAACTCGGCAAGGGTGGCCTCTAGGGCTTCAATGTCGTTATAGGGGCTATAGACGAAGCCAGGAACCAGGGGATTAAAGTTTTTTTGATATTTGGGTTGTCCAGTGGCGGTAATGGTGGCCAGAGTGCGGCCATGGAAACTGGCGGTCGCGGTGATGATGGTGGGCGCCTCGATACCTCGGACCGTGTGGGCATATTTGCGGGCCAGTTTGATGGCTCCTTCGTTGGCTTCGGCCCCGGAGTTACAGAAAAAGGCGCGATCAGCCGCCGAATGGGTCACGAGCCATTCGGCTAATTCTCCTTGGGGGGGAATGTAATACAGGTTCGAGACATGGTGCAGGGTCTTGATCTGCTCGGTTACGGCTTCGATGAGCTTGGGGTGAGCGTGACCGAGGGTACAGGTGGCAATTCCGGCCACAAAGTCTAAATACTCTTTTTCCTGGGCATCCCAGACCCGACAGCCCTCGCCGTGGGTCAGAGCGATGGGAAACCGTCCATAGGTTTTCATCACATACTGGTCGAAGGTCGCGGTGTCGTAGGGGGTGGCGTTGGCTTGATCGAGGGTAGTGTCTGGACTCACAGATTTGGCTCCTGTTGAGGATAGTCGAGTTGAGGGGTCTGTCGGGAGGCGATCGCCGGCATCGCCGGCCGTGACGCCGCCCTTGAGAATACCCTCGATTCTAGATCGCTCTCTGGGAAGATGCGACATCTGACCATGGCGATGACATGACAATTTCGGCTTTGCTGTTCGCAACGCTCGTCTAGGAGCCTAACCCCACCGTTAACTGCCAAAAGTTAAGAACGCCGGTATCTCCCGCCGCGCGATCGCAGACCTTTAACGCCCAGTTTCCTTCGGCAGAGCGGCCCAACAAACGCTTAAGTTGAGGGGTATTGTTGAAATCATAGCTTTGCCGGAACAGTCCTTGGCCACGAATCCCTCGCCCCTGAAGCATCACTGTCTCCCCCTCGGGGGTCAAGACCATGACCTCCACATCTCCCCAGTCGGGATGGTCGAGTTCTAGCGTAATCTCTACTTCAACAACCGTTAAGCGGTCGCGAACCCGAATCGGACTGGTGATCCCATTGGCGTCACCATCGGGAATCGCTATCTGACGCTCATTGCGGCCACGCACCCGTCGAGTCACGGATAACGGCACTTGAGACTGTTGTTTCGCCGCTAAAACCGCTTGGTAGGCGTTGACTTTGCCATAGCCAAACCACTTAGAATGACCATCGCCGTCATACTGGCCAAAGCGAGTGCCTAACTGGGGATCACTCTCGGGATCGACAATCTTATCGGCCGTTTTCTCTAAAATGGCTTTCACCTCCGCCGCCGTGAGGTTGGGATTGACCGATAACACCAAGGCCGCCACCCCCGCCACCAAGGGACAGGCGCTGGAGGTCCCACCAAAGCCATGGGTGTAGTCACTGGGACTGTAGCCTCGATCGCCGCTGCGATCGCTCGTAAAGACCCCTTTCCCCAACAAGGATTTACGAATCACTGGGGCGGTATTCACATAGCCGGTTTCCTGAAGCCAAATTCCGGGGGGGGCATTATTACTCGGAGCGCAGACGGAAATTTCTTGCCCCCAGTTACTGTAGGCGGCTTTCTGATTTAAACTCGTACAGGCCGACACAGCAATCACCTCGGGATGGGCGGCAAAGCCACTGAGCCACTTGGTTGTCCCTGAGAGAATGTTTTGGGTCCAACCCTGTTCGTTGATCTCCCCCTGGGTGGGACGATTGGCGTTACCGGCAGCAAACACGATGACAGCGCCTTTGCCATGACGGCCGAGCCGCGCCGCCCGTGTTAGGGCCGCCCGTTGCCGCATCGAGAGACGGAAATAGACGGCGCTGGCCCCCCAACTACAGGAGATGACTGAGGCCCCCCGCTCGATGGCCCAGTCAAACAACTCTTCGATGGAACGGTCGTCTAAATAGCCCGTGGTGGCTAGGGGCATGAGGGCGCAACCGGGGGCAATGCCGACGATTCCCTCGCCGGTTTCTTCGGCTAGGCACACTCCGGCGCAGGCGGTACCGTGGTTGTCACTGTCTCGTTCGGGTAGGGGTAAGCCATCGCGATTGCGGAAGTCTCGGGGGGCGACGATTTTACCGATACCTTGAAAGTCGGGGTGGTTTAAGTCAATGGCATCATCGGCAATGGCCACGACGATACTGCGATCGCCTCGGGTGATGTCCCAAGCCTGTTCGGCGGCAATATGGGAGTCTGGGGCTAAGTCTGGCCCCCCATGATGGTTGAGATACCACTGTTGGGGATAGTAGCGATCGCTCGGTCGATAACTTGGGGCGCTGTGGGTGACAATGTTCGGTTCAGCGGCCAGAATGTCCTCACGCTCGATGAGTCGATTGGCAATTTTGATGGGATTTTCGATCGCCTCTCGGGTGACTCGGTAGATAAAGGCATGGTCTAGGCCCACGAGGGGGGTTTCATCGCCTAAGCCTAAGGACTCGGTTAGGGCCTGACGCGCCGGTTGGCTGACGGATTCGGCAAACTCGATGGTGAGATCGTCAGCTAGATAGACTAGGGTTCCTGGATTGTCCACGAGGGAATAGACATGGCTGACAAAGGCGACATCGGGGCGATCGCGAGTGCGGTCCATGGTTGGGGTGAGTTGGCTGGCCTCG
This sequence comes from Sodalinema sp., assembly GCF_046483825.1. NCBI lineage: Bacteria > Bacillati > Cyanobacteriota > Cyanophyceae > Oscillatoriales > Oscillatoriaceae > Sodalinema > Sodalinema sp. The sequence continues at coordinate 850 of NZ_JAWOCL010000107.1, read as the reverse complement.
GCCACCTCGAACTCAAGCAGGACCGCCTCGGTTCGCGACCCCACCGGGATTTGATTCAAACACTGGGCCGTCACCTGTTGCGCTAGGGTTGAAATCACCTCAGGCGCTTGTGGACGAGCGGTGAAACGAGTTTCAGTCTTTCTGAGGGCAAGGGTTTCGCCTCCCCGTTGTAGTGTTAAGTCATCGGCCACGTTCGACACCTCCGGCTCATGTTAGGTTAGCCAAAATCCACCGCTATCTTAGCTGACAACGGTCAGAGGATCTCCGGATTGATCCCCTTATACAGCGAAATGTTAAGATACCCCTGCACTCTTAACACTGTTGAAGTGATCGAGCTCTAGCCCTGCACCTCCATCTCTTTAGGGCATTTGCCAAAGACGAGATGTTAGCAGAACCTAAAACTCTTGTAAAAAAAAGTTTTGCCACCGTAAATCGTCAACGTTCAATTGCTATCCCAGCACTCTCTCGTTAAAACTCCCCATTGTAACTGGTAACTCTGTCCATGCTCCTCCAATCTAAGCCCCGTTTCTGGCACCTATCCTCCGCTACGACGATGCTGTTGGCGATCGCCGCCTCAACTCTTACACCGACAACAGCCCAGGCTCAAACCGAGACGAACCCACAAACGGCCATTCGGGTTCCCATGGAAGACAGCGTTCTCAGCCTACCGGGCATCGAATCGCTAATTGAAGACGCTACCACCGCTGTCTCAGATCAAGACTACAGCTTAGCAATTCGCAAGCTCCAAGAAGCACGGGAAATTAGTAATCAACTCTCGAACTTTTATCAGCAGCTTTCGACGAACTTTTCGGGTATTGACAACCGGATTTTCCAACGACAACGCGATCAA
>NZ_JAWOCL010000051.1:0-9369 GCF_046483825.1 Sodalinema sp. | reverse complement strand
TGAGCCTTCTCGCGGGGGTAGGTAAGCTTTATTTGCGATTTGGGATAGAATCTGGGTCAATGGGAGAGTCGGAGGCGTCTGACTCGGGCAACGGATGAGACTCATCGACAAATTGCTGCCAACGGTCTTGACGGCGTTCGGGGACGATAAACTCGAGTTGCGAGTCTAAGCGATAGCGGCGTGAGATGCGTCGGGCTTGGCGACAGGAAATCGCAAACTCTCCCAAGGCCAGGTTTCCACCATCGGCGGAGTACGTCCAGGTTAGCTGTTCGCGAAACTCCTCTTGCTCACACCAACGCTGGGTGCGATCGTACATAATGGCAACATGGACATCGTACAATCGCAGGGATTCCCCCTCGGCCACCGGTTCCGTCACGTCCGTCTCGAACACGACAAAGTCCGCCACATTGTTCGGTTGCAAGGCATCAGGAGCGGCTTGCAAACTCAGCAGCAACAGTCCCAGAACGCTGAATCCCATCATCATCTCCTCAATATCGCTAATCCAGCAAAATTAGGCACAGAACCGCCAACCCTAGCCTATGTGATACCACTCTAAACTTTTCCTACTTTTTTGTCAAGCCAATTTTGGGATTTCTTGTAATAAGTTCTATCGCGATCGAAGATTGCCTTAGAATACTCTAAGTTGAGAAAAAATCCCCAACCTCTTGCTAGTTTGTCTTTTCTTCCCCTATTCCCTGTTCCCCGTTCCCTGTTCCCTGTTCCCTTGTTAGACCAACTGTTGCGACACCATGACATCTTTCGGGTTTACCTCTCCCTTCCAAGCCACCGGCGACCAACCTCAAGCCATTACTCAACTTAGCCAGGGGTTACAACAAAATAACCGTTTCCAAACCTTACTCGGGGCAACGGGAACGGGAAAAACCTATACAATGGCGAAAGTGATTGAGAATCTAGGCAAACCTACCCTGGTTCTTGCCCATAATAAAACCCTGGCCGCGCAACTTTGTAATGAACTGCGGGGATTCTTTCCCAACAACGCCGTTGAGTACTTTGTCAGTTATTACGATTACTATCAGCCAGAAGCCTATCTCCCCGTCACCGATACCTATATTGAGAAAACCGCCTCAATTAACGACGAAATTGATATGTTGCGCCATTCCGCCACCCGCTCTTTATTTGAACGGCGGGATGTGATTGTCGTGGCCTCTATTAGTTGTATTTATGGACTGGGGATTCCCAGCGAATATCTCAAAGCCTCGATTCTCTTTCAAGTTGGCCAAGAGATTGACCAACGACACCTGTTGCGGGATTTAGTCACCATTCAATATCAACGCAATGACTTAGACATGGGACGAGGAAAGTTTCGCGTAAAAGGGGATGTGGTCGAAATTGGTCCGGCTTACGAAGATCGGATTATTCGAGTTGAGTTTTTTGGGGATGAAATTGATGCGATTCGCTATATCGACCCGGTGACAGGACAGGTGATCTATAGTGTCAATAGCTTGCGGATTTATCCAGCGCGACACTTTGTGACGCCAGGCGATCGCCTCGAAATTGCCTGTGATGACATTGAATCAGAACTAGAAACGCAACTGGCGGTATTAGAAAAAACTGGAAAACTCCTAGAAGCGCAACGATTAGCCCAACGGACTCGCTATGACTTAGATATGTTGCGAGAAGTGGGATATACCAATGGCGTAGAGAATTACTCGCGCCATCTAGCGGGACGACACGCAGGAGAACCGCCGGAATGTTTAGTGGATTATTTCCCCGAGGATTGGTTGTTAGTCGTCGATGAGTCTCATGTCACGGTTCCCCAAATTCGGGGAATGTATAACGGCGACCAAGCTAGAAAGCGAATTTTGATTGACCACGGCTTTCGTCTTCCCAGTGCGGCGGATAATCGTCCCTTGAAAGCCGATGAGTTTTGGCAAAAAGTCCGCCAATGTGTCTTTGTTTCGGCGACTCCCGGAGATTGGGAAATTGAACAGTCTGACGGACAAGTGGTTGAGCAAATTATTCGCCCCACGGGAGTCGTTGACCCGGAAATTTTTGTCCGACCCACCGAGGGACAGGTAGATGATTTGTTGGGCGAAATCCGCGATCGCATCTCCCGCAAAGAACGCACCCTGGTGACGACTCTAACCAAACGCATGGCAGAAGATTTAACGGAATATTTCCAAGATCGGGGAGTCTTAGTCCGCTATCTCCACTCCGATATCAACTCTATTGAACGGATTGAGATTTTGCAATCCTTGCGTCAGGGTGAGTTTGATGTATTGATTGGCGTAAACCTGTTGCGAGAGGGACTCGATTTGCCGGAAGTGTCTCTCGTGGCGATTTTAGATGCCGATAAAGAGGGGTTTTTGCGGGCCGAGCGATCGCTGATTCAAACCATCGGCCGCGCCGCCCGTCATGTTCGCGGACAAGCGATTCTCTATGCTGACAATCTCACCAAAAGTATGGATAAAGCGATTTCTGAAACCCAGCGGCGGCGGGAGATTCAGTTAGCCTATAATGAAAAACATGGGATTACCCCAACCTCGATTGTTAAGAGTATTGATAACTCCATTCTCTCATTTTTAGAGGTTTCCCGGCGGCTGAATCGGCAACAATTGGACACGGCTTATGAACAAGTCGATGAGATTCCCTTGTCGCAAATTCCGGAACTGATTCAACAGCTTGAAGCCGAGATGCAGAACGCTGCCAAAAATCTGGAGTTTGAGACGGCGGCTAGTTTGCGCGATCGTATTAAACACTTACGAGATAAACTTGTTGGACGCCATTAAGTGAATAGCAATCCTGGTCTACTTTTGAGGGGTAAGGGTTGGATTGGGAAGTAACTCAGTCATTGGCTTCTGTACTCAGTTCGAGAAGAACTCGAATCAGTCGTTTCTCAATCTCGTCAAGATAGTCGGTTAGCCCAGTATGCTGACCCCGTTGTCGTAGAAGTTCTAGAGAGGTTTCTTCCCAACACTGCTGTTCTCGTGACCAATGACCACCCGTCAGTTCTTCAAGGACAATTTTGGGATTACGAATTCGTTCAGGTTCTTCACGAGAATTAGAACGTAATCGATGTGACTCCTCGCAGGGATCGAACGGTAACTGCTTCTTGATCGCCTCTAAGAGCTGAACCTCCTCTGGGTTGGAAGCAACAAATCCATTCAAAACCCAAGCTTCTCGCATTCGATTCGCCACACCAATGATAATTTCTAATTGAGGCGACTGATCAATCTGTTCTGCACGGGCCTGCTGCATTCCCTCTCGTCGCTCAGGTTGATTATCTAAATCTCGAATGAAGAGAACGGCTTTCAGAGAGCGGCTATCTTCATCCGGCTGGCTCTTTTTAAGTTGGAGAACTCGGATTAGATTCAAAATTTTAAGGGTTGCTGCACCATCCGCTTTCAGAGGTTTCTTTTTGCTGTGTCCCAAAAACTTCGGAATTGGTAAACCTGACGCCCTAGCACGCTGCATGATATCCTTAATATCGCTCCAGCATGAATAATCAGTTCCTGGATCTAAACCACTCCATCGAAACAAGTAGGGTAAAAGCTCAGGCTCTAACCAATCTACCGTTTCTACTAAAACTCGCTCAGCCAATTTGCTGGCCGTTTCAGCATCAGCACGACTCTCAACAATGACAATAAACTCAATCATCGACCCCAACTGTATCGATCCAATCTTCTCCTTCCGCATCCCAAAACTCACCGGTGGTTAAGGTTTGTTTAGCCCAGTCCACATCAGGATGCTCGTCTAATCGTTTAGAACGAGTAAAGCCTGAGTTTCGATGACTTAAAACATGAACTTGGGATGGAGTTAGCTCATCGACAATATACGGGGAGTGCGTTGACACTATAATTTGCAGATTTTTATTCGCCTGAATAATCTCTTTGAAAACCGTCATCAACTCCCGTTGCGCTTTAGGATGCAGTCCTTGTTCCACATCATCGAGTAACACTAAGTTGGGTAGAGTCGGATTCATTAAAACCGTCAAAAGACCTAGAGTTAGAATCGTTCCTTCACTAATAGCATGGGCTGGAATACGCTCACCCGTATTCATATCTAAGACAACTTCTTGTCCTGTCATTTCCTGGCTTTCTTCATAGGAAATTGACTTTCCATCGACTTCAATTAAACGTTGGCGATTCATGAGGACTTTGGCGCGTCTGACTCCGACCTTCTGAACGCCGGGGACAACCCGCTGCAACATCTCCTGCAAGGCTTGAAAATTATCTAGGGCTTCGCTACGTAGATAGTCTAGGGTGGGTGCTAATCCAGAACCATCAAATTCAACTCGTGGCGTAATGGCTTCACTATAAGCCGGTTTGGCGAGATTGGTCGCAACTAATTTCAGATGAACGGCAAACCTTAAAGCCTGAGAAATTGGAAATGGGGTGGTACTTAAGGAACTATCCCAACCTTGTGCGTGTCCTGTATCGTCAGCAAAAGTCCATGATACTCTTGGAAACCATTTGTTCTCTTGCTGTCGTTCAAAGTGATAGGAGGCTTGCCAATCTTGTCGGTTTTTCTGATATCCCCAGAAGCCACAGGCGCTGACAGACAGATGAGTTTGTCCCATCGTTGTCAGAAATTCTGGTGCTCGTTGATGTCCAAATATGTTTTTAAAGGGTGAATCTGCAAGGCGACTCAGATAATGTAGCGCTTGCAAGACCGATGTTTTCCCAGAACTGTTTTGTCCTACTAGTGCATGAAGGCGTGAACAATCTAGGTTGAGCGCTGTCGATGGATGACTTTTGAAATTATAAAGTTCTATCTTTTCAAGCATGGATTTTGGGAATCTTCCGGGTTTGAGATGACAAGTGCATAATAGTGATATAAATTCAGAAAAAAATCAACTTTTTGATAGAAGACTTAGTGGATTTACCCAAGGTAGGGGTTGGTCGTCTTTCGACTCACTCCGTCACGGTCTCTAGTCATACACCCGCTGGCCATCTCCCGGTAACAACATAAGTTCCGAAGGACGAATAATCGTCCCCACGGTTACTTCAATATCACCATCCCAATCCTCAATAGAAATGACCTGATTTCCCGAACCTCGATAATCCGAATACCGACATCGTTTAGCCGTCCGATTTAACGTCATCCCCTGGCGAGACATCGTCGCTTCCCCAGATTCAATACAGCGGTAATCATTCCCCTCAAACTGTAACTGCTTGGGGGGAGTTCCCGTGATTTCTAAATCGTCGGTGGGGGTTAACCAACTCACCTGAACTTGGTCATCTTCCTCGATCGCCAACCAACGAATGCGATCGCCATCCTGCAAAAGATATTCTTGCCACTGATAGCCATCATCATCATAGACCAACTTCCCCTGCACAACCCAATCCTCTCCCATATATTCGACGATATCGCCAATTTGTAGGGTAAAAATACTGCGTTCTAGGGGGACGATCTGGGGAGATTTGCGAACACTTGCTAATTGTCGTTGACGAACAAAGACAATCGTTGAAATAGCTAATATAACGATAACAAGAATCCAAAAATAAGTCAACATATTTTAGCCCTAATCAATAACTATTTGTACTACAACTCAAACCCATCCCAACGATTGTGAGTTTGATACGTAACAATCGCCGGACGAGACAGACGATTCACCTCCACATCCGAAAACTGAATATCTGCCGGTAAATCAAACAAATGCGCTAACAAAGGTTGCGTTAAAAAACGTGTTTCCACCGGCAACATCCAGGTTTCTGGATGAATCGCCTCACGACTGGCTAAGACAAACCCCCAGGGACCAAAACTGGGAACCTGAACCGTATAAGGATGCACCGAAAGTCCCACCGACTCCAGCGTCGCCACAATACAGGCCATCACCCGAGGCGCAAAAAAGGAACTGGAGGCTTGAGTAACCAACACCCCATCGCTGGCGAGACGGGGTAAGAGACGGCGATAAAAGCCTTCTGCGTAAAGTTTTGCTAAAATCGCTCGATCAGGGTCTGGGAAATCGGCGATAATCACATCAAACTGCTCATCTAACGCCGGGGCTGCTAAAAACGCATCGGCAATACGCACCTCAAGACGAGGATTATCTAAAGACTCCTGATTCACTCGTTTAAGAAAAGGATGACGGCGGGAAAGATTCACCACCTCGGGATCGAGATCAATCAGTAATAAACGCTCAACTTGTGGCCATTTCAGCACTTCCCGCGCCGCCATTCCATCCCCAGCCCCCAGCAATAACACCCGTTTCGGATTAGGAGTCGCACTCATGGCGGGATGCACTAAGGCTTCGTGATAGCGATATTCATCAATCGTTGAAAGTTGTAAATCTCCGTCTAAAAAGAGGCGAACATCCTGTCGCCAACGAGTCAGAACAATCCGTTGATAGGGCGATCGCACTCGGGCAATAATCGGCGCATCATAGAGGTTATTCTCTAGCGTATTACTCAAGGGAATCGCCAAGGGAGCAAAGCCAATTAAAATCAGGCTAATCGCCAATCCCCAAATCCGCCACGATCGCAGACTGGGGAAGTTTTGGGCCAAAATCACCACCATCAAGGCGGGGAAAGCGCCAATAATCGCCGCTGAGGGAAACAATCCCAACCAGGGAAGTAAAATCACCGGAAAGGCCAAAGAACCCACTAAGGCCCCCGCATAATCCAGGGCCAAAACCCCTGCAATGGCATCTTTTACCCCGTCATCTTGTTCAAAAATACGAGTCAGTAAGGGGATTTCAATTCCCGCTAAGGTTCCTAAAATTAGGGTGACGAGACTTAAGCCAATCCATAACGGACCATCGACCACGAAAATCGCAAATAAGCCTAGGGGTAAAAAGGCACTTAAGGGGGCGATCGCCAATTCCACTTGCATAAAATGCCGCAACAGTTGTTCTTGTTGTTGGCTGCGATCGCCCTCCGTCACCAAGAAGCGACTCAAGTAGGAACCAATCCCCATCGCCGCAAGAAACCCCCCCACCGCCACTCCATACGCCAGGGCCTGATTTCCCACCAAATAACTGGCTAAGGTTCCTAACAGCAGTTCCACCGCCAAACCACAAGCCGAACAAACCGCCGTCGCGGCTAACAATAAATTGCGTTGCGATCGCCCTAACGGTACCCAGGGGCGATCGTCCTGAACCTTCCGAGAAGCCTTGGTTTCTTCAGCGATAACATCAGCCGCCTTAGGGTGATTTGAGTCCATAACAATCCTATCAATACAAGTGAACAAAATTCCCGATTGTTAAATCACCGTCTCTCTATTTCCCAAACCCCGTTCCACCCCCAGAAAAGCCGCCTCCATAATTGGCGCGATTTCCCGAGTAATTCCACGTTCCAGAGCGATACACCCCATTTAAATAAGTTCCTTGGCGGGGCCAATACCGTTGTTGTTGGTTCTCTTGACGTAACGTAACCGCCGTTCGGGATGAATAGGCCGCCCCAACGGTTAAGAATGCTAGAATAATTGCTACAATTGCCAAGATTTTGGTTAACATTGTTTGCCCGACTGCAATAAACGGCAATAACTTGTAGTTCTGATCAAGATACCCAGGTTAATCTCGGGCAATTTCAACCACCGAAACCCCCGTCAAGGTTTGTACATTTTCCTTGACTCGTAATACTGTATCATCCACAGGAGCATCAGGCGTTACTTCGATATAGATGCCATAAGATCCTCGTTTTTTAAAGATAAAATACTGTTTTAGTTGACCCGTTGTTCGTTTAATATCTCCATCCTCATCTCGATGAAACGTTAGAGACACTGGTGTGACTTGATGGTGCATATTTTCCCCATAACCATCACTAACCCAGAGATTCACATCCAAGGAGTGAGGAGAGGTTTCATCCGCGACAATCTTCAACTTACAGCAAATCAAATTATCCTCACCCCCCATAATCGCACGACCCCCAATATCGCTATCCTTCACAAACTTATTAATCGTATCTTGACCTGAATTCTGAGTCGAGAGGAAGCAAAACGAGGCTAACCATCCTGTTCCAATCACGCCAGGGATGAGATAACGAGTATCAATGGCCCCATTAAAAACACGAACATGAAAACGAACCGACTCCCCCTCAACCGGTTGTCCTGACGTATCGGTATAATCAAGAATATTGATTGCAAGAGTAATCGTTTCTGGCTCATCTCCAGCCTGCAAATCCAAGGCTGCTTGGACATCTTTTTCCCGCCAAGTTCCCGATTCTCCTCCTTCTCGCCAAATTCCTGATTCCACCCAGGCTTGTTTTAACGCCGAGACAATTAAATTTCCCTCGTCATCTAAAACCCGAAGTTCATAGGTTGCCCAACGATTGTTATTGAACGAAGCATCCACATCAATCCGCATCGCCCCAATTAACTGAGGCTTCAGTTGCCAGGTTTTAAATTCAACAACTTCCCCTGGAGTTACTTCAATGCGATCGTCGAGAAGTTGTTGTTGAAAAATGGGACTAATAATTCCCGCCAGCAAGACTAAATTGGCTGCAAATAGAGCCAAATAGGTTGACCAATCGATAAAACGATAGGTCGTTGTTTTCGTGACAGAAGACATAAGACCTCTCAGCGAACCATCAACTTAACCCATCGAGATGAGTCAAGTATAACACAGAAGCCTGAGAGCTTTACCCTTAAGAGGTCAGAGATAGCGTTGAGCGCATTCAGCCACTTGGGGATGTTCATCATTGGCTAGAGTTTGCAGAGACTTCTGCACCGACTCCCCACCAATTTGCCCCACCAATTTGTCCGACGGCCTGGGCCACTCGTTGCCGCGTTTGCGGTTCTGGGTGATTCATGAACTCCTCAATCCAGCGAACCGCTTGAGCATCGCCGAGTTCTCCTAAGGCGCCAATGGCTGTGGTAGAGTTATGCCAAATCCGGGTAAGCCTCTCGGAACTTCAAGGCCCCCAACCCATCCGCCGCCTTCACATCTAACTCAGGGTCATCGTAGAGGCGGGTGTGTAACAGGGAGAAGCTTAAGTCCCGCTGAAAAAAAATAAAAAAATTTTCAGAAATAGTTGATAAACTCTTGGGTATAGCTGCTAGTACAGCCACGCTTAAGTGGATGAAGCGTCGTGAAGTGCTAGGGTAGCTGGTTTTGGTACAGCCACTCGGAGGTTTGAATCCTTCCACGCCAGTTGGCTGACTCTAATGTATCAGAAGCTAGGGCGGTTTGCCATTAATGGTGAAGCATTTACCATAAACCTGTGCTAATCCACCGAGCGTTTTTTTGCCGTTTCTATCCCCATTATGTCCCCCAGACTCCTATTTTTAACCGAGCGCTTTCCTCCTGACATCGGCGGACTCGCCCGCAGTGCAGGACGTATTGTTCAAAGTTTGGAACAACTTGGGATCAATGTAGATGTGGTCACCTGGACACGTTACCTTCCCTCTGTAGCAGTTCAACCCCCTCAACCCCAGGATTCTCCTCAAATCTTTCGGATTGGCTTATAT
>NZ_JAWOCL010000209.1:0-7676 GCF_046483825.1 Sodalinema sp. | reverse complement strand
TTGCTGAAGGTTTTTGATAACGATTATCATTCACAGTCTCATCCCAGACGCGACCATCCCCAGGCGCACCCTGATAATTCCCATGGAAGGGGTCAAAACACCACTCCCAAACATTGCCATGACAATCATACAAGCCAAAGCCATTGGGGGGGAAATTTGCCACTGGGGTAGTTTCTTTTCGATATTGTCCTTTGGCTTCCTCGGCAACGGTATAGTTCCCGTCATAATTGGCTAAATCCGTGGTGAGTGCTTCCCCAAAGGCAAAGGGGGTCGTCGTCCCGCCACGACAGGCATATTCCCATTCTGCCTCGCTGGGGAGGCGATAGTCTTTGCCCGTCAGCTTGCTCAATCGAGCGCACCACTCCACCGCATCATACCAAGAGACCTGTTCAACCGGACGATTTCCGCCTTTGAACTCAGATGGGTCGGGGTTCAAAGGCCGGACAATTTTGCCCACTTGCGTCACCACCACCCGCCATTGGTCTTGGGTGACGGGGGTTTTGCCCATCAAAAAGGGGGAAACCTGGACTGAATGCTGGGGACTTTCCCGCTTAAACCCTTCTCTATTATACTTTTTACACAACCGCTCAATTTCCGCCTCTTCGGTTCCCATCAAAAAGGTTCCACCGGGGAGTTGCACCATCTCCAACTGCACCCCTTGACCTAAATCTTGGGGATAGTACTGCGCTTGACCGGGGATTGTTTCAATAATGTTTCCCTGACGGTTAACCCGTACGGTCTGGAAATGAAAGGACGGTAACCCTCTTTCAGTATTAGGCAACAAGGCCAACCAGTCTGCCACGGTTTGGGGGCGATCTCCTGGTTCCACCGCCATCCCCTGTTTAATCGCGTTTTGCAGGTCTGGCGACCAATGCTTAGGAATCGCCAGGCGATCGCGCCTCAGCCGCATCGTAGCAATCGGTGGCAAGGTCCCCGTTAACACATAGTACAGGGTCGCCGCCAAGGCATAGACATCGGTAAATTCTCCCCGATGTTCCTGCTCATCGTACTGCTCAATGGGGGCAAAACAGGGCGTAAGAGCGATGGTGTGGGTTTGGGTCAAATTGGGGATAAACTCCCGCGCAATGCCAAAATCAATCAACACCGCCTCATCAGCGGGCAACCGCACCATAATGTTCTGGGGCTTAATATCCCGATGCAGCAATCCCTTCTCGTGCATCACCATCAACGCTTCCCCCACCTCTCGGATATAGCGCAACGCCACATCCTCGGATAACGCCCCGCCACGCAAGACGCGATCGCCCAAATCCTGCCCCTGAACATACTCCATCACCATACAGGGCAACCCCTCATGGTTAAAATGGTTCTCCACCTGGACAATGTGGCGATGGCGACAGATGGCGATTTTGGCGGTTTCCCGGTCAAAGTCCCGCAGAAACTTATCTCGATAGGGGCTATACTGCGCCTCAGTCATCACCTCATCCTTGAGGGTTTTCAGCACAAACGCGCGACCCCTGGGACCTTTGACGAGGTAGGTGATGCCGAAACCGCCCACTTTGAGCCGCTTTTCAATGGTGTAGCGGTTCCCAAAAATTTTCTGACCCGGTTGCCAAACCATAGACCCCAACGAGAGACTTCCTCCAGTTTACCGGATTAGGAGGTCTCTCGGAATTTCAGGCGATCGCCCCTCTGGGGTGTTCTCCAAGAGAAACGATGCTCTATAATTTTGGGAAGTAACTGATCGACTCTTGAACCTACCGCCATGTCGGATAACCGCTCCACTCCTATGCCAACCGACCAACGCGATCGCCCAATCAACCCCCACGGTCAAGCCGACGCCGATCGCCTCTTAAATGAGGTATTCCGAGACGTCGATCAGATGCTCGATCGCACCCAGGAACTCCCCCAAGAACCGGCGAACCATAAACCCATCGCCCTAAAACCGCTTCAAGTTCCCCCGATTGTGGTGCAGCCCCTCGTCGCCCCGGCGGTACAACCCCCAGCCGTCGAGTCTCCCTCAGTGGAAGTGGCCATCAACTCCCAGGGAAAACGGGCTGAAGATAAAAGCTTAGTTTGGTTCGATCGCCTTCTCCTCGGAGGCGCCTTTGTCTCCCTAGCCGTCGTCTTAGGCTTATGGTTGTTTAACCGAGGCTATTTCCGTCAGAGCGTTGACGAACAACCCGCTCAGAGCGACAGCCGTAGCACCACAGCCCCCGTTCTGGAGAATGCAGGAACCGCCAGCGACGAAGAGTTTATCGCCTATATGGGCCAAGCCCTCGATCGCATCGAAAACCGTCCCGCCTTACCCCCTCTAACCGAGTCATCCGTCCCGACCGCCCCCTCAGAAACAGGCACCCTTAACATCCCCGTTGACGGCACATCCCCTAACGCCGTCGCTCAATCCCTGACGCGCATCGCCAACGCCCTAGAACGTCAATCTTTAACACAAGTTCCTCTACCCAGTCTTCCCACTGAGAACACAACGGAAGGCCCCGTCGCCGAGGCTGAGAGTGAAGGGGATGCCAATGAGGGAGATGAAACCACAGTGCGAGTCCCCCAACTTCCTGAGATTGCCGAAGAAGCCCCCAGTCCCCCACCCAACACCGCCGCCGTCACCCCGGCGGCCAAACAACCCACCCCCTCTGAGCGACCCGCCGATGAGCAACAAACGGCGGCCGCTCCAGCCGGGGTTTATGCTTTAGTGGGAACCCTAGAACGAGGTGAAGGCCAACAGCCCGCTGCCTTGTTTGAGGTGAATGGCTCCCCCCGCTGGATTGATATCGGTCAGTCGATTGGTGACAGTGGCTGGACCTTGTCCGAGGTGACGGGCGATCGGGTTTCGGTACGTCGAAACGGTGAAACTCGCACAATTTATGTAGGACAACAGTTTTAGCCGACGACCCCAGATTATTTCTATTCCCTGTTCCCTGTTCCCTATTCCCTGTTCCCTGTTCCCTATTCCCTGTTCCCTATTCCCTGTTCCCTGTTCCCTGTTCCCTATTCCCTGTTCCCTATCTAAAAAAAATACTATCGTGGGTTTATTTGAAGATTTCAGTCAATTTCTAGAAACTCGTTTAGAAGAATTTTTAGCGGCCCATCCCCACTTGGAACTGCAAGCGTTAGAAGAACAATTGCGGGAACAAGAACAAGATACCCTGCGTTTAATTGCCAGTTTGCAAACTCAAGAAGAACGCCTAGAAGCCGATATCTTAGACACCGCTCAAGATATCCAACGTTGGCATATTCGTATCCAAAAAGCCCAGGCCGCCGGCCGCGAGGATCTCGTCAAACCGGCCCAAGAGCGAGAAGCCCTGCTGCTGCGGCGAGGGAACCAACTCTGGGGACAACGCCTCGGGGTTCAAGAACGGCTTGAGCAAGCCAAAACCTTAAAGCAAAATATCCAATCTCGTCGCCAAGAAGTTCACGCCAAAGCCGCCCAATTACGGGCCGAACAGGCTCAATTTAGCCAAGAACGGGTGTCGAGTTGGGATAATCCCACCAGCAACACCCGCTTCCAAAAACCGGCCGCAGATCCCCTAGAACAAGTCTTTAGTGATTGGGAAACTGAAGACGAGTTGAATCAGTTAAAACGACAAATGGGCCAATAAATGGGGCAACAAATAGGCTAATCGAGAAGCCGGATTCACCCTTGTCTTTTTAATCGAGTTAATCGAGATAACCCATCAAAGAGTCGATATCCGCCGTTGCGTTGGCGGCGACGGGGCGGTTGCCCATGATGGTCACCGTGTCGCTAATCATCAAGGTACTCGCCGACACCGGACGCACCCCTGAAGACTGGATTGTGGAACTGATTTTCATGTTGCTGACGGACACCGGACGATTCCCCATGGTGTTATAGGTTTCGCTGATGGCGAGGGTGCTGGCAGAAATGGGACGGATGCCGGAGGCTTTCATGGTATGAGTGAAATCTACATCATTGGAAAAGATCGGACGTAAGCCGCCCACGGCTGAAAACGTATCGACGATTTCTCGGTGGCTGATGCCCACGGGACGATTTCCGGGAAGATAATCCGCCGGTTTGAGATCGAGGGCTTTACGGGCATCCGAACCCTGAACTGCTAGGGCTGAGGCCTGCTCTTTTTCTTGCTGAGTTTTGTTCTCCTCAGCCTTAGAAGAACTGGTACTACGGGTTTTCGTAGTCCGAGTTTTCGCCCCACTGCTGCGGGTTGTGGACTTATCGGCGGGTTGTTCAGTGGTACTCATTACTAAAATCTCGTATTTGACAACACATTGGAATGATTGGCGGGGGAGTCCCCCAGTTAGATTAGAATAGGCGATCGCGACTCACCTGCCCCTAAGACCCATTCAGGTTGGAGGGAATCCCCTGAAACGGACAATTCCGACTCACATGCAGAAAGCCCATGATTCAATAGGTTTTAGCTATGAGTTTAGAATTGGGTAAGCTTTTTTGTAAAGGACTCTTAACCCTATGATACATAGTCTTTGCCCGGTGGCGATCGCCGCGAGTGACTAGAAAAGCTAATCATCACCTTTACCGGCCGTTATCAGTCCCCCATCAGTCCCTCATCAGTCCGTTATCCCGGCCGAGGACCTCACAGACGCTCCCGATCCCCAGCAGAGATTTCCCGCCCCATCTCCAAAGCGGTCAAGGTCTTGCATCTCAAGCCTTTGCGCCCTCCTAGACTCAAAGGGTTTGCCCAGAGAATCCGGGAATTTTGCCCCCTATCGATTGTCGATTACCAACAATCGGATATATGGTTGAGATCAAAGCCCCCTAGGATTGAGATCTCCTCAACCCTGCCGAGTCACGCTAACGTCACTGGTCGAACTAGAACCTCCATGTCAACCCTGGTCATCGTCGAATCCCCTACCAAAGCGCGTACCATCCGCAAATATCTCCCTAACGACTACCAGGTCGAAGCCTCCATGGGACATATTCGCGATCTGCCTCAGTCTGCCAGCGAAATTCCGGCCGCCGTCAAAAAAGAGAAATGGTCGCAACTCGGCGTAAATGTCGAGGCAGACTTCGAGCCGATTTACGTCGTCCCCAAAGATAAGAAAAAGGTCGTCAAGACCCTCAAAGATGCCCTAAAGAACGCCACAGAACTGGTTTTGGCCACAGACGAAGACCGGGAAGGGGAGAGCATTAGCTGGCACTTATTGCAAG
The DNA here is from genome assembly GCF_046483825.1 of Sodalinema sp. Taxonomy (NCBI): domain Bacteria; kingdom Bacillati; phylum Cyanobacteriota; class Cyanophyceae; order Oscillatoriales; family Oscillatoriaceae; genus Sodalinema; species Sodalinema sp. The sequence goes on along the minus strand of NZ_JAWOCL010000209.1, from coordinate 2,566 downwards.
TGCTTAAGCCCAAAGTCCCCACCAAGCGCATGGTCTTCCATGAAATCACCGAAGAGGCCATCCAAAGCGCCCTCCATAACTGCCGAGATCTCAACGAACAGCTCGTTCACGCCCAAGAAACCCGGCGCATCCTCGATCGCCTCGTCGGCTATACCCTCTCCCCCCTCCTCTGGAAGAAAATCGCCCCCAAACTCTCCGCCGGCCGAGTTCAGTCCGTAGCGGTGCGACTGATTGTCATGCGCGAACGCGAACGGCGGGCCTTCCGCATGGGGTCTTACTGGGACTTAAAAGCCCATCTAACGAAAGACAACACCCCCTTCGATGCCAAACTCATTAGCCTCGATGGGACGAAGGTGGCCACCGGCAGCGACTTCGACGAAAACACCGGACAAATTAAAGCCGGCCGCAACGTTCAACTGCTAAACCAGTCAGACGCCAATGCCCTCAAAGAGCGGTTATTGGGCAAACCCTGGAATGTCAGCAACTTTGAAGAGCGCAGTTCCCGCCGTAAACCCGCGCCTCCCTTCACCACCTCGACACTGCAACAGGAAGCCAACCGCAAACTACGGCTATCGGCCCGCGATACCATGCGCGTCGCTCAGAGCCTCTATGAGAACGGTTACATTACCTATATGCGGACCGACTCCGTGCATTTATCGGAGCAGGCGATCGCCGCCGCCCGAGACTGCGTCACGCAGATGTACGGGCCAGACTACCTCAGCCCCAAACCCCGGCAATATGCCACCAAAAGCAAAGGCGCTCAGGAAGCCCACGAAGCCATCCGCCCCGCCGGAAATCGTTTCCGCACCCCCCGTGAAACCGGACTCAAAGACCGAGAACTGGCCCTCTATGACCTCATCTGGAAACGCACCGTCGCCTCCCAGATGGCCGAAGCGCGGCAAACCTCCCTCTCCGTGGATTTAAGCGTCGAGAATGCTCTCTTCCGGGCCAACGGTAAGCGCATCGACTTTCCCGGCTTCTTTCGCGCCTATGTCGAAGGGTCCGATGACCCTGATGCGGCCCTAGAGAACCGTGAGGCCATTCTACCGGCCTTGGCCGTGGGCGATCGCCCCGACTGCCAAGACATCGAAGCCGTCGGTCACGAAACCCAGCCCCCCGCCCGCTTCACCGAAGCCTCCCTCGTCAAAACCCTCGAAAGTGAAGGAATTGGCCGGCCGAGTACCTACGCCAGCATCATCGGCACCATCATCGATCGCGGCTACGCCCAGATGAGCAACAACGCGCTCGTTCCCAGCTTTACCGCCTTCGCCGTCTGTAGCTTGCTAGAAAACTACTTCCCCGACCTAGTGGACTTACATTTCACCGCCAAAATGGAAGCCACCCTCGATCGCATCTCCACCGGAGACGTAGACTGGATTCCCTATTTACGAGAGTTTTACTCCGGCGAAAAGGGCCTAGACACCCAAGTTCGGCAACAAGAAGACCAAATCGAACCCACCGAAGCCAAAACCATTGTCCTAGAGAATCTACCGGTGAACGTTCGCATCGGTAAATTTGGCCCCTACCTAGAAACCGAAAAAGACGGCGAAACCATCACCGCCTCGATTCCCCAAAACCTCACCCCCTCCGACTTAGATCCCGAACAAGTCGAAGTCTTATTACGGCAAAAAACCGAGGGTCCCGAGAAACTGGGAATGCACCCCGACACCGGGGAACCGATTTACATCCTCATCGGCAGTTATGGCCCCTATGTCCAACTCGGGGAAGTCACCGACGAGAATCCCAAACCAAAACGGGCCTCCCTCCCCAAAGGTCAAACCCCTGAAACCATTACCCTAGAAACTGCCGTCGGCTTATTGTCCCTTCCCCGGTTACTGGGGGTTCACCCGGAAACCGGCAACAAAGTTCAAGCGGGTTTAGGTCGTTTTGGTCCCTATATTGTCCACAAAAAGGGGGGCGAAGATGGCAAAGACGACTATCGCTCGATTAAAGCCTCATCTGATGATGATGTCTTGACCATTACCCTAGACCGGGCCTTAGAGATGTTAGCCGAACCGAAACGGGGTCGCGGTCGCCGAGGAAGCAAGAAGAAGCCCCTGCGGGAGTTGGGAGACCATCCCACCGACAAAGAACCGGTGAACATCTATGATGGTCCCTATGGCCCTTATATTAAGTACAAACGCAAAAACATCTCGATTCCTGATGGGGAGTCAGCCGAGGAGTTGACCCTAGAACGGGCGGTGGAGTTAATTGCGGCCAAGTCGTCGTCTCGTAAGTCGTCCTCTCGTAAATCTTCGACCAGTAAACGCAAAACCACCTCGAAGAAATCCTCAACAACGAAGCGGAAAACCACCTCGAAAAAGGGGTCTAAATCGGACAGCTAAGCAAGACCTGGGGGAGCCGGAACCACACCGGCCATTCCAGAGTAAGAGACCGAGTTTCTTCAAGAAACCCGGTCTCCCGTCTTCGACCGAAGTTGTCATATCTTGAAAACCCTTTCCCCTTCCTCCTTCCTCTTTCCTTCCTCGTACCATGGCTCTGCCGTGGTTTCCTCGTTTCCTCGTACCATGGCTCTGCCGTGGTACGCGCTTCGGCGGCTCTGCCG
>NZ_JAWOCL010000204.1:0-11887 GCF_046483825.1 Sodalinema sp. | reverse complement strand
TTGGTGTCGTAGATCACCACCTTGGACTTCGGCTTGTGCCGCTGCAATCCAAGCCGCGCGACAAGGAGTAAACACCCTCCTCGTCAGTGAATTTCCCTGGCTGGGGGGAATGCTCACGGCGGCCGGAGTCAGCGCCCCCGACGGGAACGAACTCTTAGCCCTGCAAACGGGACTCTGGGGGCAATTTTTGCGAGAACTGCAACGCCGTCAACCCGGTGGCCTCGATTGGGGTTGGGTGAGTTTCTTTACCTTTAACCCGGCCATTGGGGCGCAAATTTTTCAAGATTGGGTTGACGCATTGCCTAACTTGCATTGGATTTGTGGACAAACCCCCCAAGCCGTGACCGTCGAGAACGATCGCGTTCGGGCCGTCGCCTTTGACCACTGTGATGTGAGTGCCGAGATTATTCTCGACGGTACAGAACTCGGGGATTTGTTGGCCTTAGCCGAGATTCCCCATCGCTGGGGGTGGGACTGGCGATCGCAGTTCAACGAACCCAGCGCCCCAGAAACCCCCAATCCCAATACAGCCCGCTATCCTGTCCAGGCCATGACCTGGGTGGGTGTCTTGCAAGACTATGGCGAGGGAGCCGTGGCCCCGGAAATTGCCGCCCCTCCCGAGGATTCAGCCTCAGACTTTCTCGGCGCTTGGGAGAATCATGGCTTAGAACGCTTCCTCAACTATGGCCGACTGCCAGGCGATCGCCTCATGCTCAACTGGCCCCACAAGGGCAACGACTATGGCATAAATCTGCAACGACTGATCGAATCCCCCCAAGCCCGGCGCGACTGTTTACAAGAAGCCCAATGGCGGACTCAGAGCTTTGCCCGTTTCCTACAACGGCGACTGGGCCGGCGCTATGGCTTCGCTGAAGGGCTATTTCCCCAGGCTGCCTCAGGTTTCGCCCTTCATCCCTATTTTCGCGAAAGTCGCCGCTTGCTGGGGCTAACAACGGTCTGTGAGCAAGATATTTTGCCCCAGTTAGGGGGACAAGTGGCCCCTTTGCCGATCGCAGAACAGGGGGTTGAGGCGATCGCCATCGGCAATTATGCCAACGACCATCACTATCCCGATTGGTCCTTTCCGGTTAAACCCAAATCCCTACGCTGGGGAGGCCGCTGGACCGGAACTCCCTTTGCCCTTCCCTATCGCTGTCTAATCCCCCAGGCGATGGATGGCCTCTTGGCCTGTGAGAAAAACATCTCCGTCTCCCACATTGCCAATGGCTGTACTCGCTTGCAACCGCTGGTCATGAATATCGGCCAAGCCGCCGGACTCGCAGCCGCCCTCTGTATCCAGCATCGTTGTCAACCGCGAGAGTTACCCGTACGTCTGTTGCAAGAGGCCTTACTGAGCGATAAACAGGCCCCCGCTGCGGTCATTCCCCTATTTGACTCCCTTCCCGATGACCCCGATTGGCGACATTGGCAACGCTATTATCTCAATCAGCCACAGGACTATCCCGCCACAGGATATCATCCCGCTGAACCGGCGGTGATGCGGCGAGATCCTCAGGCCCAGACGATATCAGGGCGAGTTGAGCGACTCGGAGATCAAGACTATCAGATTCAGATCGGCGATCGCTCCTGGACCCTAGTCACCCTGCATCCAACGGTTGAGCGACAGTTACAACGTTACCCTGACCATCATCACCTGTCCGGTTGGGGATATTTCAACCCCTCTGGACACTGGTTACGACTTGAGGGAATTTCCTCCTGATCGCCCTATCGGAAATCTGTAACAGGAACTAAGTACCTGAAACAGCTTCTTCCGATTATGCGTAGTTCTTTGGTTCTGTCCGCTTTGCTTCTGGGCTTAGGGTCTTCCTTCGCCAGCTTCAGCCAGCCCTCAAAATCGACTGAGTTTGATTCTGTCGCCTATCGCGGTTTTCTGTCAGCTCAAACTGAACAAAAAGATGAAGTGCAACCCCATCGCGGCAGTGGCCGTCGGCGCTTCGGGCCTAATGATAATGGATATGAAATGGGAGAATCCTTCACCGGCGTGGAGAGTTAGTTAAGAGTCAGCCGTTGATCCACATCCTGGGGCGATCGCCCACTCCAGCCGCGTGACAATCCGGGCCGATCTGGCGATCGCCGAATCAGCCCGGAGTTTCTAAAAGTTTTCTAAACAATCGAGGACTCCGAGGGGAGACCATTCCATAATCAAATGAAACGGTCTCCTTTACTCGATACCTCGATACTATGACCCCGACCCAATCCTCCGCCTGGCGTAATATTGCCCTTGTTGGCCCCTACCTGAGTGGGAAAACGACTCTCCTCGAAAGTATCCTCTCAGTGACTGGGGCCATTTCCCGTAAAGGAAGCGTTGGCGATGGAACCACAATTGGGGACAATACCCCCGAAGCCCAACAGCGTAACATGAGTGTCGAGGTGTCAAGCGCCTACACTCAGCATGGAGATATTCAATTCACCCTCCTCGATTGTCCGGGTTCGATTGAGTTCAGCCAAGAAACCGCCAACGCCCTAATTGGCGTCGGGGCCGCCGTGATTGTCTGTGAACCCGATGTCAGCCGGGTCTTAACCCTCGCGCCGCTGTTTAAGCTTCTCGATGACTGGCAGATTCCCCATCTCTTGTTTATTAACAAGATGGATCGCCCGAGTTCTAGCTTTAGTGAAATTTTGCAAGCTCTCGGATCGATCTCCTCTCGTCCCCTGATTCCTCATCAATACCCCATTTACAAAGGGGACAACGTGACGGGATTTATTGATTTAGTTAGCGAACAAGCCTTTCAATTCCATCCTGGCGCCCCCTCCGATCCCATTCCCCTCCCCGATGACTTAAAAGCCGAGGAACAGCTCGCCCGTCAAGAGATGTTAGAGGGACTGGCGGATTTTGACGATCGCCTCCTCGAAGAAATCCTAGAAGATATCGACCCCTCCCAGGCCGAGATCATCAAAGACATGAAAATGGAACTGAGCGCCGATCTCATTGTTCCTGTCTTTCTCGGCGTCGCCACAGAAGATTATGGCGTGCGTCATCTTCTCGATGCGTTGGCCAAAGAAACCCCAGACCCCAGTGAAACCGCCAAACGCCGGGGCGTCAAAGCTGGGTCTAATCAGGTCATCGCCCAAGTTCTGAAAACCTATTACAGCGCCCAGGGGGGAAAACAGTCCCTGGTTCGGGTTTGGAATGGAACCTTAAATGAGGGAATGACCCTCAATGGAACCCGCGTCGGGGGCGTGTATCGTCTCATGGGAAGTGAACAGAAGAGCGTGCAAACGGCTCACATTGGTGAAATTGTGGCCCTGGGGCGACTCGATGAGGTGCAAACTGGGGATACCCTCAGCCCCGAGGGAACGGTGGAGTTACCTCGGGCTGAACAACGTCCGGCGGTGTATGGCTTGGCCATTACCCCGGAGAATCGCCAAGATGAGGTGAAAGTCAGTGGGGCGTTAACGAAACTCGTCGAAGAAGATCCCGCCCTCACGTGGGAACAACAACGAGATACCCATGAAATTCTGCTCTGGGGCCAGGGTGAGATTCATCTTCAGGTGGCCCTCGATCGGCTGCGGCGTAAGTATAACTTGCCCATGACGGGACAGCCGCCCAAGATTCAGTACAAAGAAACGGTGCGTCAGGCGGTGGAGTCGGTTCACGGTCGCTATAAACACCAAAGTGGCGGTCATGGCCAGTTCGGCGATGTCTATTTGGATATTGCGCCACTCCCTCGCGGTGAGGGGTTCCGGTTTCGTGAAACCATTGTCGGTGGGGCGGTTCCCCGGCAATATATCCCAGGGGTGGAAACGGGAGTGCGGGAGTATTTGGCCCAGGGACCGTTAGGCTTCCCGGTGGTGGATGTGGCGGTGACGCTGACGAATGGGTCTTATCATAGTGTCGATAGTTCGGAACAGGCCTTTAAACAGGCGGCCCGGGTGGCGATGCAAACGGGCATGGTTCAATGTCAACCGACGCTCCTCGAACCCATTTTGTCGGTGGAGATTTATAGCCCTAGTGAGTCCACTTCTAAGGTGTTACAGGTGATTAGCACCAATCGCGGTCAGATTCTTGGCTATGAGGGCTATGAGGGCTGGCCCGGTTGGGATAAAATCTCGGCTTATTTCCCTCAGGCTCAAATGCAGAATCTGATTGTGGAGTTGCGATCGGCCACGATGGGGGTGGGAACCTATCGTTGGCAGTACGATCGCCTCGAACCGGTCCCTGATAAGTTGGCTAAACGGGTTCTCACTCAGCAGGAGGGCTAGACTCCCCCTCATCCCGACACCCGGTGTCTGCCAAGATACCGAGTGTCTGAATCCCTTGCCCTTCATTCCGATGGGAGTGAGTCTAGAAAACTCAGGGGGCGACTGGGGTTGGCGGCAAACCCAAGAATCCCGCGATCGCGATGCTGATAAATGAGTTCTCCTTGAGGGGTAAAGAGAAAGGTTGCGCCTCGTTGGGTGAGATAGGCGGCGTTGGGAACATAGGTGTTCCAGTTTCCCAAAACTTGCGCCATGTTGCGTAGGCGTAGGGTGGCCAACTCAAAGGGCCGCTGATGCCCTTGTCCGCCAGCCCATTGGAAAAAGGAGCCTTTCAGGGGCGGTAGCGGGGGCGCTTTGATGGTGTCGTCGTCGTCAATGAGTTGGGGGGCGTTGCGATCGCCCCGATAGCCCCGAAACACCTCCGCTAAGGTTCCAGGGCTTTTGATTCCGGCACACATCAACATGAGGTTTAACCATGCTTGCTGGCCGGGTTTCAGTCCGGGAATATCGAGGGTTAGGCCCGGGTAGAGATTGAGTTGGCGGTGGAGTTCGGCGGTTTCATCGACAAACAGGGCCTCGGGGGGAAAGCCGGTATAGTCACAAAACTGTTTTCCTGAGGCGCGATCGCCAATTCCTACGGCCCGAACCGTGATGTTCAACTGCTGCAAGCGATCGCCCTCTCGTTGTAGCCACCAGGCATATTCCAAACTATCAAAGTCCCCCAGTTGGGAGAACAGTAAAACCAAGCGCCGGGCCGTTTGGGGGCAATCATCGAGAAGGCCCACTGTCTGGCCATCACTGACGCGCTGGCGTTGGCTTTGGGCGAAGTCTTGATAGAGTGTCATCAGTCAGGCAATTCTAAGGGAATTTTGCCGAGGGTTCCTTTGCGGAAGTCGTTGAGGAGTTCACAGGCGGCCCGTTCGATATCTCCTTGATGGCGATCGCCCCCTAATTGAGTCAGATAAGACTCCCCCGTTATCGCCTGGGGATCGAGGTGATAGCGATCGCGCAGCAGTTCCGAGGGGGCCTGTTGGCCGGCTAACTCCGGTAACTGAGTCATCAAATCCACCATCATCGCCGCCACTCGCTGATTATCATAGGAGGCTTCGCCGATATCCTCACAAATGGCGAGTTTGACGGCATTCTCCTGATTATCCAAGCGCCAAGGAATAATCCCCGGCGCGTCGAGAATTTCCAGGTTGGCGGATTTACCGGGGCGATCGCTCAAGCGCACCCAGCGCAACTGGCGCGTTACGCCGGCCCGTCTAGCACTTTCGACGATTTTACGGCGCAAGAGGCGGTTAATGAGGGCGGATTTGCCCACATTGGGGAAGCCAATCACCACGGCCCGAATGGGGCGAGGGCGCATTCCCCGTGCGATGCGGCGTTCGTTGACTCCAGAACCGGCCGTTTCTGCGGCCCGGGCCACCTGAGACACGCCTTTTCCCTGGCGGGCATCGGTGAAATAGGGAATCTCGCCGCGATCGCGAAACCACGCCTCCCAAGCCTCCTGAACCGCCGGAGAAATCATATCCATACGATTGAGAACCAAGACACGAGCCTTGTCTTTCAACCAGCCTTCTAACTGAGGATGATGGGTGGCCAGAGGAATGCGGGCATCGCGAACCTCTAACACCACATCGACGCGGTTGAGTTGTTCTTTGAGTTGTCGTTCAGCCCGGGCGATATGGCCCGGGTACCATTGAATTGCTGCCATTAGGGAACCACCAACACGGCGCAGGGAGAGAGGTTAATCGTCAGATTGGTGACGCTTTCGGCGGCCCCTTCATCGGTTAACCCAGTGCCACGACTCCCCATGACGATTAAGTCCATTTCGAGTTCATCGGCGACATCGCAGATGGTGAAGGCGGCTTTCCCTTGTCGTTCGATGGCCTCGGCTTCAATGCCTTGCTGGGCGAACACCTCCTGGGCGCTTTTGAGGAGATTGGCGATCGCTTCAGGGGAGTTACTGGCACTGGGGGGTTGTCCCTCTTCGGGGGGTTCCACCACGGAGAGAATGGTGAGTTTGGCTTGATAGGTTTTGACGATATCGGCGACAACGACGGCCGCCTCACGGGATTCGCGGCTACCATCGACCGGGAATAATACACTCTTAAACATGGTCATCTCTTGTTGTGAACCCGATTGGTCGGGGTGAGTATCCCGAGTTTGGGGATAGGGTCGATCCACCCCTAGGCCCAATTGTCTCAGATTATCCGGCGATCGCTCCCCGGACTTTACAGTTTGCAAGCTATCCCTGGGGCGATCGCCTCCTGAGACGGACAACCCTTTGGTAGAATTGTCTCGGTTCGAAGTCTCAAGGTCAGCCTCGACACCCAACGGCATCGAGGCCTACGGTCATGTCTAGCCGTCGAGAATGAGCCGTTAAGAATTTAGGAGATAATACGTGTCTAAGAAAACTGTCGCCAATTTGTCCTCTGCCGAGTTATCCGGTAAGCGTGTCCTCGTCCGTGCGGATTTCAACGTTCCCCTCGATGATACGGGTAAAATCACCGATGATACCCGGATTCGCGCTGCCCTCCCCACAATTCTCGACTTGACGGGTAAAGGGGCCAAAGTCATCCTCATCAGTCACTTCGGCCGCCCCAAAGGCCAGGTGAATGAGTCGATGCGTCTGACTCCGGTTGGGGTGCGTCTCTCGGACTTGCTGGGGAAAAAGGTCACCAAGTGCGATGATTGCGTCGGCGATGGGGTGAAAGCGGCTGTAGATAGTCTCGCCGATGGGGATGTCTTGCTGTTAGAGAACGCCCGCTTCTATGCTGGGGAAGAAGCCAATGATCCTGAGTTTGCCAAACAACTCGGAGAGTTAGCCGATGTCTATGTCAATGATGCCTTCGGAACCGCCCACCGCGCCCACGCCTCGACGGAAGGGGTGACGAAGTATGTGGAGACCTGTGTGGCGGGTTATCTGATTGAGAAGGAACTGCAATTCCTGCAAAATGCGATTGAGAATCCCCAACGTCCTTTGGCGGCGATCGTGGGTGGCTCGAAAGTCTCCAGTAAAATTGGGGTGATTGATACGCTGTTAGAGAAGGTGGACAAGCTGTTCATCGGCGGCGGTATGATTTTCACCTTCTATAAAGCCCGAGGCTTGAATGTTGGCAAGTCTTTGGTGGAAGAAGACAAACTGGAGTTGGCTAAGTCCCTCGAAGCTAAAGCCAAGGAACGGGGGGTTGAGTTATTGCTACCCACCGATGTGGTTCTGGCGGACAACTTCGCCCCCGATGCCAATGACCAAACGGTTGCCGTTGAGTCGATTCCTGATGGTTGGATGGGGTTAGATATTGGTCCTGATTCCATTAAAACGTTCCAAGCGGCGTTGGAACAGTGCAAATCGGTGATTTGGAATGGTCCGATGGGCGTGTTTGAGTTTGATAAGTTCGCGAAAGGGACTGAGGCGATCGCGCAAACTCTAGCCGGTTTAACGGAGAAAGGAACCATCACGATTATTGGTGGGGGTGACTCGGTGGCCGCAGTTGAGAAAGTGGGTGTGGCTGAGAAAATGAGCCACATTTCCACCGGAGGCGGTGCCAGTTTAGAACTCCTCGAAGGGAAGGTTCTGCCGGGGATTGCTGCCCTCGACGACGCTTAATGTTGTAACCTAAACCCTCCGATTTGAGGTGGATGTCAACTCTGACTATCATCTTCAGGGTTGACATGTTTCCTCAAATCAGTAAAGTAACCATGTTTTCTGAAGGCTTAATAACATAAATTCAGTTGATTCTTTCGTAGGGGCGTACCCTTGTGTTCGCCCTAATACAGAGTAAACTTAACTCAAGCAATCACCCCAATGTTAACTCAGGTCTTTCACATTTTTTTGACATAATAAACTAATGAATACAATCAAGGCATTTCTGCATATTGGAACGCACAAAACTGGAAGTACTGCTATCCAAAATTTTTGTCGAAAAAATATGTAAAGTATTGGTATACAAGGTTTCTTTTGGATTGAAAGTCCGCCGATACGAAGCAAATTAATAGATGATTATGAAAATCGAAATTTCAGTGTTAGATTTTTAGATGAAAATTCTAAAATTTTATTGGAATTAGTATTACGTAAGCACAAAATATTGTTGCTTAGCGACGAAGGATTCAGCAGTCGCCCCGATACTGGATATAAGTACAGTAACTTTTTAGCAAAATCACTAAAGTATTTTCTCAGAGAATTTGATGTTAAAGTTTTGGTCTATCTTCGACGCCAAGATTCTTTTTATGAATCATGGTACACACAGAGAATCCAAGCGGGAACTACTTCTTCTGATTTTCACCAGTTCTGGAGAGACTTTTCTTTCCAAAATATAAACTACTTAAAAGTTATTAATGCCTACGCGGACGCTTTCGGAGAATCCAACTTAATTGTAAGACCCTATATGAAGGATAAGTTAAAAGATGGAAATGTTATTCATGATTTTCTTTCAATTGTAGGATTGAATGATATTCATTCACTTGATTTTAATGTTCCTTTTGCCAACAATAGTATCAGCGGTTCTGCCTTGAAAATCATGAACTCTGTCAACAAAGCCAGGGATGAAGGGCGAATCAGTGAGTCGGAGCGATCTAGAGTTCGCAGTTTACTTCAATCCACCAATTCCAAACGCGAATGGGAACATCACCGTTATCTAAAGCCATCTCAAAGACGTGAAATTTTAGAATACTTTGAAGAGCAAAATCATGAAATTTGCACAAAATGGTTTGGTTTTGACGATAATATTTGGCGATTTTCCAATTCATCTCAACAAACCCCGAATCCAGATAATGATCGAGATAAATTAACTATAGAAGATTTAGCTGAAGTCAATATGCGTATTCTAGAAAGTGTCAATAAGCGTGTCTTGGAAAAAGTAAATCCTCAACACAAAAAACACCTTAGTGAATTTACATCTCCCGACACCCTGGAGGTCAACACCTTGGCTGAACTTCAGATGAAATTATTGCAATATTTTTTATAATGTTTGAGGATTTTTATGAACGGTTTTCTACTGTTGCACACTTGTCACATCAAGATAAGTTACACCTGATTTATTTTTCCTAAAATTGAGATAGCCTAGAACCAAGTTATCATGAGGCTGAACGATGACTGCAAAACTTGAAGCTGCGATCGCCGCCATCGGGGAACTCTCATCCGCAGAGCGCCAGCAACTACTGCAAATCCTGATCCAAGACGATTTCGCTGAAAACTCCCCAACCCAACTGGAACTCCTCAATGTACAGTTTTGGCAAGGCATCTCCCTCGGGCAGTTACGCACCACCCAAACCCCAAGCACTGTTGATAATCTTAAGGATCTGGCTGCTGACTTTTGGCCGGAAGAAGACTCGATTGAGGAGTTCCTGAACTTCCTGCAACAGCAGCGACAAGACGTAACTTAGCCCAGAATCTATGAGTCTTATCCTGCTCGATACAGATGTCGCCTCCTTTATCTTAAAAGGCAGTGACTATGCCGCCCCCTACCAGCCGATTTTAAGTGGTCAAGAATTAGCATTATCATTTATGAGTGTTGCTGAGATGTTTCAATGGGCACTCTTACGTCAGTGGGGCGATCGCCGTTTTGCACAGTTAGAACACTATTTGTCGAATTACCTTGTAATTCCGGTCGATCAACCACTTTGCAAAACATGGGCGCAGGTTCGCGCTGCCCGCCAAAGCGTAGGACGAGCCATTTCACCCCAAGATGCTTGGATTGCAGCAACGGCTCTACGCCACGACCTACCGCTAGTCACTCACAACAGCAAGGATTTTCTAGACATTCCCAATTTGCGGCTCATCTAACTTAATCTTGGAGATTCAGGTGGACTTTACCCGCCTGAACTCCAAAGGGAGGGCGCTGAGATCCACATTGTGCCTGGAAGCGCCAAAAGTCCCCAAATCGGCTTTGAGACCTGGCAGTTGCCCTCTGATACATACTTAGTCATTCAAGGGTTTCAGGGCGGCTTCATTGACAGATAGGGTAAGATTGGCTGGTCTGATAAACTGATGCTGCCAGACTATCGCAGGCAGCTTACGGCAATGAGTAAGAAAGTCAGCATAACCTTAGACGACGAAGTTCTAGATTTTGTGGATCGACTCGCAAGAAATCGCAGTCGTTTTATCAATGATATTCTTTTGCAAGAGAAGGAAAGAACTTTTATGAAAGAGCTAGAAGCTGCTTATATAGATCAGGCGAATGATCCAGAGTTCCAAGAAGAAGTTTCCGTCTGGGACATTACCGTGGACGATGGTCTAAAAGGGTCTTCTGGATATAGAGTTTAATTTGTTGCATGGTCTACAAAATTGTAGAGCCGAAAAATCCCCTCCTGGGAGGGGCAGGGGTGGGTTCCCCTACGGCAACGGATGTAATCTGCCATAAATTTTTATTATCACCTTCAACCCAGAAGAACCGTCTAAAATGCATCATTTTCTTGTTGTCAACGATATCATAAACTAAAGCTTTTTATTGACGTCAACATTATGGACTACCAAAACATCATTACAATTGAGCCTGGAAAACGCAGTGGCAAGCCATGCATTAGAGGAATGCGAATTACCGTCTATGATATTTTAGAATATCTAGTAGGTGAAATGACTGAAGCAGAAATTTTAGAAGATTTCTCAGAACTTACCTCAGAAGATATTAAAGCCTGTCTTAGTTTTGCAGCTGACCGTGAAAAAAAATGGGTCTTCTGGGTTTAGGGTGATAAGGAGAATTTATGGCAGATTACATCCGTTGTTGTAGGGGCATAACCCACCCCTACCCCTCCCAGGAGGGGAAATTTTTCGCCCCTACAATTTTGTATCAAATGCAACAAATTACACCGTATATCCTGAAGACCCAAAAAAATTATTCGTGGTAACGCTGTGAAACTCTTATTGGATGAGAACCTTTCTGACCGAATTATTTCGAAAATAATCGACTTGTATCCTAATTCCGATCATGTCAAAACTTTAGTGCTAGTGAAACCATGTTCGATAATAGACATTAGAAAAAGCTCCCCTGAATAAACTCAGAGTTGTTGTTAGTTTTTTTAGGTTTAGGCTGATAATTTTTAGCAGGCGGGGATAGTATTTTCCCCTTATACTCACTCCAGCCAAAAACTCGTCTCAACCCAATATCAACATAGGTATCTTGTGACTCGATACTAATCGAGAGTCTTCCTAATTGCTTCGCCACCGCACCACAAGTAAATGTCCCTGCAAATGGATCTAAAATTAGACTTCCCTCATGACTACTTGCCAAAATCATACGATTTAGTAATGATTCAGGTTTTTGTGAGGGATGGTTTTCATATTCTGCCATTCGATAGCGAACACGAGGAAAATACCAGACATTTCCCGGAACTTTTGTTGAGCTATACTGAGTCGGAACAGCTTTCCTATAATCAATCAGCTTGCGTTTTGCTCCTGTTTTCGCCTCCACTTTTATAGAGTCAGAGTTAAAAACATAATTTTTGGGGTCTTTGACACAATGTAAAATTGGCTCGTATAGAGACCCAAAATATTTTTTGGCTTGTAATCCAGAACTGTCATAATGCCAGATAATTCGACTCAGGATTGCCATTTTTTCGGGTCTTCAGGATATACGGTGTGATTTGTTGCATTTGATACAAAATTGTAGGGGCGAAAAATTTCCCCTCCTGGGAGGGGTAGGGGTGGGTTATGCCCCTACAGCAA
>NZ_JAWOCL010000188.1:0-9782 GCF_046483825.1 Sodalinema sp. | reverse complement strand
CTTTCGCTTGCAAATCTCCCAAACGCTGATTTTGCCCAGCATCTAGCTTCATCTGTGCCAACGCGATTACCCCATCATCATCCAACAAAGCCACGGGACTGTATAAATCGGCCGCTAAACCATCCTCCCCGAACCAAGCATCAGGCTCCGACACTCCCAATGCTTGAGATAGCAATTGCTGGAGAAATGTATCCAAACTTTGACCCTGCTGCTTGGCTTCAGCCAGGAGTTTAGCTTCTAGTTCAGGATTCAGCGCGATGGTGAGGGACATGATGACTATCCAAAATCTAACGATCATTATAAATGATTTGGGTTAATCACTCTGGAAAAAGAATCGCCCGATAAAGGTTTCCATCTAATCTGCCTCAAAGGCTAAATTCCGATATACATCAAACCCCGAAAAGGCATTTTGATCGGCTTACCAAACATTCACCCGACAAGTGACGATCGCCCATCCTAACCCCGCCCACCCCGTCAATAGAGGCGGCGGAGCCGCAAAACCCCCGTATCATGGCTTCTAATGGCTTCAGCCATGACACGAGGCTAGATTCCCACATTGTAGGGGCGAAAAATTTTTCGCCCCTACTACTAACGCCGGGTTTCTAGATATTGACCAATCATCAGTTCTTCCCCATCGCGACAAATGACTGTTTGACGAGTGCGGTATTTTTCGCCAATCAGTTTCAATTCCTCCTCAAAGGTTGAATTGTTGTACTCAGTTCTTAAACACATCGTCTCGGGATTGGTGAACCAGAAATCGGCGATAACTGGCTTAGGAGTGGCGAAACCCCGATCGCGGTAGAGAATATCCCCCCGAACCCCAAACACGGTTTTTCCCCGACTGGGTTTGCGGCTGACTCCCTCATAATGGCTTTCCCAAGTGACACGACTCCCACAGACAAAGGGATGATCCCCCTCAAGTTGGTGGCGTTGCGCTAACTCCCGTAATAACTCCTGTTCTGGTTCGAGGAATTCGACTGTAATCAGGCTGGTGACTTCTTGGGTTTCACCGCTGTTGAGGCTGTAGTAGCGACGTTGGGATGTCCAGTCTCCGGCGCAGTTGCGGAAAAACTGTTCAGCCAAAGCCTCAGCCGTCAGCGGTTGATGGTGTAGAGATAGAGTCATGGAACCTCACAGAGATAGGTGCGGGATAGGATAGAGGAGCGATCGCCGGACCGACCCCTAAATCCTGTTCGCTGGACAAGAGTTGCCGTCATTTGTCAAGCGGTTCAAATCTATCTTAATAGAACGCAATCAATTGTAACAATGTTGACAGACTTAAACAGACCCCATTCGTCCCTCAACCCAACGCTCCCTAAGGATTAAAAGCAAAAGAACGAGGAGATTTACCGATGGGTCGCTCATCCTGTTCCTGAACCGCTATGGTGACATTAGGACTAGAACCAGACTGTTAGCCCTGAACTGTTTTCCGCTAATTTAAGGAAAATTCAAACCAATTGAGCTAGAACTTGCCCAAATCTTATGGAACTGAAGATTTTTCAAGAGTTTTTTGACGGTTGCGTCGGTCATTGGAGTACAGAACGGACTTATCACTACATGACGCGCCAAGAGGTGGAGCGATCGCACACGGATTTCGTCGTCCATCCTCTCGCCAACGACCTCAAACGCAAAGTCCTCACCGACAACAGCTATGCACTTTCCGATCCCCTCGATCCCCTTCCCGGCTACCATCTCGAATTCGCCACCATTTCCGAAACCGGGGAAAACGTCCAACAGCAACTGAATTTGATGTTTATCCCCACCGTGAACGTCGGAGATGCGATCGAGGGAGATTACCTGCGCGATCGCGCCTACGAAGAAGACCGGCCCATTATCTCCCACTTCCGCTTCCACAACAGCAACCGGGAATTATTGATGACCACCCGCTATAGCCGCGTCATCGCCGTCGACTCCATCATCCTCATTAACCCCGAACTACGGATTCGCAAAATTATCACCTACGAGCGTCCCGAAACCGACCAACCCCCAGAAAAAGTGGTTCTCGTCGGCTTTGGCGTCGAACAAAAAATCAAGACCACCGCCATGTCAGCCGAGAAGACGTGATTCACACCTTGCTGATTCACACCTTGCTGATTCACAACTTGCTGATTCACAACTTGCTGATTCACAACTTGCCCCGAAGCCACTATTGTAGAAAGGCGAACATACAATCAAGAACGCACACCCGTAGCTCGACCCTGCGGATTTCTCATCTACCCGTCGGTTGATTCTCGTTGATGAACATTAGTAAATTTTTCCGACTGTCCCTAGGCGTTTGGCGATCGCAGCGAACCGGTCATAACCACGAACTGAGTCACGTTGAAGACCTCCAGTCCACCGTAACCGCCAGACCCCTAAACCTCGATGACCCGCAACTGCTCAAATGCTGTCGTGACTGTGGGATTGACAGCTATGAAACCAGCACCCCCTACCGCGTGGACGAAGATTACGAAGCGCGGTTTACCCATTGGGAAGAAAGTCATAGCTATCTGGTGATTCCCGTTCCCAACCCAGATAACGCCAATCAGGGAACACTCCTCTATTGCTATCTCGATTTAGATCTCCAACCCAGTCGAGGAACCTATGAACTAGGACGAGACGGAACCCTGATGCTGAAAATCACCGACGAGAACACCGTACGGGACGATCGCATCTGGTTTCCCTCCGCCAACTTGCGGCTTCATGTCTCGACCATTCGACCGAGCGATCGCTCCGTGACCACTACCACCTTCACCTCCAACGTCCGCACCAGTCCAGCCTCAACCTTCCCCGAAAACAAGGCCATCGCCTTACAACGGTAACGCCGAGGCTACGTTGGGGAGTCAGCGAGATCCGCCATCGTTCGCGGTGATTTAGGACGACAGGGACTCCCCAAACAAATCTGGCCCCCCGGAAGGTCGCTAAAGACACTACTACGAGCGCCAACCACGGTATTCGAGCCAATGGTCACTCCAGCGGCCACAAAACAATCCGTTGCAATCCAAACCCCATTCCCGAGGAGGATGGGGTTTGTTGTTAAGCCAAACTGGCGATCGCCGATATCATGGCTTCCCGTACAGAGATAGCTTTTCTGAGACACCACACAATGGTGTCCCAGACGAATCTCATCGAGACTATAGAACACCACATCATCCCCAATCCAGCAAAAATCGCCGATGGTCACCTTCCAGGGATAGGTAAAGCGGGCCGTCGGACGAACAATCACCCCTTCGCCAACCGTTGCGCCAAAGCGACGCAAAACCCAGCAACGAAAGCCATTGGCGAAATGGGGAGACAGGGGAAAGGCGATCGCCTGAACCAGCCACCACAGCAACACATAGACTCCCGAACGACCGCGATCGTAGTCCGATTGGTCATAGGTTCGTAAATCCACCCAAGCGGGACTCTCAATATCGGGTTTCATGATTCGTTGTGGTAAAAGATAGAAGACACTTCAAAAAGGACAATTTAGGATGGAGAAACTATTGCTGGGTAGACATTTTTCTCGTCCGCTTCGTCCTAACTGGTTTGACTATCATTGCGACCAAAGCGTCGTAGCAGCAGCGAGTTACTGACAACACTCACCGAACTGAGGGCCATAAAGCCAGCCGCCACGGCCGGATCGAGAAGAATACCAAACTTAGGGAGTAAAATCCCCGCCGCAACCGGAAGTCCAACGAGATTATAGCCGAAGGCCCAAATGAGATTTTGGCGAATCTTGTTAAACGTGGCTCGGCTGAGACGAATCGATCGCAAAATATCCTCAAGGCGATCGCCCATCAAGACAATATCCGCCGTTTCCACCGCCACATCCGTTCCCGCATTCAAGGCCATCCCCACATCCGCTTGAGCCAAAGCCGGCGCATCATTAATCCCATCGCCCACTAACGCCACCCGAAACCCCGCCTCCTGCAACTGAGTAATGGCGCGAGCCTTGTCTTGGGGACTCACCTGAGCCATAATTTCCTGGGGAGAGAGTCCCAACTGTTGACCGATGGCCTGAGCTGTTTCCGGGCGATCGCCGGTCAGGAGTTGCACCCGTAACCCTAATGTCCGTAATTGATTGACCGTGTCCGCCGCATCAGCTCGGAGTTGATCACGAACAGCGATCGCACCAGCCAACTCATCGGCGATCGCCACATACACCAAACTATTCCCCTCCTGTAACCGCTGTTGCGCCCAATCCTCCATCTCCTCATCCCAGGAGATCCCATGCTGTTCGAGCCAGAGACGATTCCCCGCCAGCACTCGTTGCGAATCAATCACAGCCTGCACCCCTAACCCGGCTTTCGTCTGAGAGTCAGACACCCGAAGCAAAGCCAACCCCTTCGCTTTCGCCGAATTGACGATCGCATCGGCGAGAGGGTGACGGGTTTGTTGTTCAACAGACGCCGCCCATTGTAGTAGATTGAGGGAGTTTCGTTGCCAAATCTCGTTCACCGTCGGCTCTCCCATCGTCAGAGTTCCCGTCTTATCAAAGACCACCATATCCAGCTTGTGAACCTGCTCCAACACATCGCCACCCCGGATTAACAGTCCTTGTTCCGCTCCTACCCCCGTTCCCACGAGAATCGCCGTGGGTGTCGCCAATCCCAGCGCACAAGGACAGGCGATCGCCAACACATCAATCATCAGCTTCAAACTCAGCAAGAGCGGCGAGAGAGCCGCATCTCCCATATTGTGAACCTGGGCCAAATTGGGGAACTCATGGGCCGTCTGCAACACTTGGGGAAACAGATCAACCCCTATACCATACCAAAACAGAAATGTCAAGGCAGCCAGGGTCATAATTCCATAGGTAAAATAACCCGCCACCGTATCCGCTAATCGTTGCACCGGCGCTTTGCGGGTTTGGGCCTCCTCCACCAGTTTCACAATCTGAGCTAACGCCGTATCTTTCCCCGTGCGTTGCGCTTGGATGATGATACTTCCGGACTGATTGAGAGTTCCTGTGCTGAGGCGATCGCCCACCGACTTCGACACCGGGAGAGATTCCCCCGTCAACATCGACTCATTTACCATCGTCTCCCCAGCCATGAGTTCCCCATCAACGGGGATTTTCTCACCGGGGCGCACTTGGAGATATTCCCCCACCCGCACCTGATCCGCCGGTAAATCGACAATGCTGCTGGGATCAATCTGTTGCAACTCCTCAATATCCGTCAAAAGATGAACCGTTTTCGGCTGTAACCCTAGCAGAGACTTGAGAGAGGCTGACGCGCGGTTTCTGGCTCGTGATTCGAGCGATCGCCCCAACAGCACAAACCCCAACAACATCACCGGTTCCTCAAAAAAGCATTCCCAAGCCAAATTGGGGAAAAACAGGGCCGCCGTACTCGCCAGATAGGCCGTCACCAAGCCAAACCCCACCAGAGTATTCATACTCGGCGCATTCTTGAGCAATCCCCGGCCCCCTTCGACAATAATCTCCCGGCCCGGAATCGCCAACGCCAGAGACGCGAGAGCAAAATGAAACCAGATATTACTCAACCCCGGAATCGCCGGGAATCCCAACATTTGCAAATGGCCCAACACCGAGAGAATAATCAGTGCCAAGGCGATCGCCAGCTGACGTTGTTGTTGCTGTTGCGCCTCCCGCTGGCGTTCCTCCGTCGCCTCTAAATCCGCGAGTGACAATCCCTGCTGACGGCGCAACTGGCTGGGAAATCCGCCTTCAGTGAGGGTTTGCGCCAGAGTCTCCGGGTTGACGACTCCTGACTGACAATCCACCGTGGCCATTTCCGTGGCCAGATTCACCTTCGCCGAGGCCACCCCTGGAATTTGCGTGAGTTTGCGTTCGACGGCTTTGACACAGCCAGCGCATTTCATCCCCCCCACATCGAGAGCGAGGGTTTCGAGGCGATCGGGTTGCGATTGGGTTTCCGGTTGGACGGGGGAGACTTGCATAGATGAGGTAGACAGACTCAGTGAACATCCTTATCTTTAAGGATACCGAGAACTTGCCCCATGATTAGTCCTTTCCTCTTTCTTCTCAATCGATTCTTCTCAATCGATCGCCTCAGAAGTCGGTTAACATCGGAGAGAACTCCGTCAATGGATAGCCAATATGACCGCCACCGTGCCTGTTGTTCATCGTGACCCTGATATCCTGGGAGGAACTCCCGTCTTCGTGGGAACCCGTGTTCCTATGAAAACCTTGCTCGATTATCTCGAAGCGGGTGATCCACTCGATGAATTTCTAGAGCATTTTCCCAGTGTGAAGCGTGAGCAAGCGATCGCCTCTCTTGAGTTAGCAGAGGATTGAGTCTCACCTTCCTGCACGCCGGACTTAGTTCCCCCCATTTAACTCACCATAAAACGAGAAATCAACCCCTGGCCCGGAGACATCCAAAAACCAGTTTTGAAACTCCATAGCCATCGGGCAAACGCCACCGTTCCCTTTTAAAACCAGCTTAAACTGCGTTTCATTAGAAATTCCCGAAAAAATCCCATTACCGGTTATATTTCCCTCAAAGCGAACTTCCCTATGAAGCCGAGTATCCGGCATAGGATCGTTAAATAAATCCGTCCCGAAGTCAATCGCTTCCTCGGGCAAAAAGAATGAAAGATTACCGGCTGTTTCACCGTCATCACTGATAAATCTTAAATTCCAGCTACGACCGTTACTCGATTTAGAAAGCCGATACGTTGACTGGGGAGATTCAATGCCTTCAACTGCTTCAAAACCCGCTGCGGTCATGTACAAATTAGCATTTCCGAAAACTAAATCGTTTAAGATTTCGAGTTCAAAGTCCTGCACTATGTGCGATCGTTCGAACCAAGTCCCAGCGTCGGCACAACAAGCACAGGCTAAGGCAGGTTGTGGATGCGTAAAAGACAGAGTAAAATAACCTCCCAAAGTCAGAATAGAGGTAGCCAGAAGTTTTTTAAAGGTGAGTCTCATAAAAAGTATTAAAAAGGAGCCAAAAAATCATGAATGCTACATATCAGTCAATCCGGAGAAGGTAACGCCTCAATTTTGATGACGCACATAGTCCACATTCAAGAAAAAGATGGTCGTGATTGCAACAAATAGATACGCCAATAAACCCGAAATAACGCTTCCAACAACACTCACCAACTCGGCAGCAAAAGGAATCTGACTCACAACTAGACCTGCAAACCCAAACACGGCCATAACCACGAAAGTCACCACGCCGAACCCGAAGCTAATTAACACACTGCGCCCAAAAATTTTCCACCATTGTCCTTTGACCAAATCACGACTGTAGGACAGTGCATCTAAGCCTTGACCCCTCAGCGCCACAGCATACAACACAAAATACAATAAGTTTGCGATATAAATACCCGGTACAATCAATAAAATAAATCCAACAGCAACTAAAATTGTGGAAACAATTACGACTAAAAGACTTGGAATTAGGCGCGAAAACCCTTGTTGGATTGCCGAAGCAACTTCAATCGGTCGATTGAGAACCGAAGATTCAGTCATAATCAAGGCACTAAGAATACTGACAATTGATAAAACAATCAGCAAAACTGCAAATCCTAGCGCCAATGAATTGCTAGGATTTGCCATTTCTTCAGGGTTGTCAGATACAGGAACAAAGATTTGAATAATCGCTAGAGGTAAATCAATCACTAATGCCAAAGTTAGGAAGCTCGAAAAATTATCCTTGAAAATTTTCCAGCCCATATCAAAATAGTCACCGACCTCTAACTGAGGACTTTTGAGCTTAGTTTCTTGGTTCATCGGAGTCAATTTTGAATGAATTTAGTACGATCAACAAGTCTTCTGTCCTGAAACATTTGGCGTAATTGTCCCTAGCATTGGACGGGTTGATGGCCAACAAGCCACTGTTGACCGTCCAGGCTAAACGCCATGATATCTTGTAAATCACAAAACCCCATGCTAATTTTCACATTAGTTTAAGATTCACAAGTTTAAGATTCACGGCAAAATTCCGGTATACTTGATACCTGCATTCTACCGTTCCCATTCTGCCGTTCCCAGGAGGTGTCCCGTTTATACTCGTCCCCTCGCTCGGCTGATCGAGCAATTCCAAAAACTCCCCGGCGTTGGCCCCAAGACCGCTCAACGCCTAGCGTTGCACGTTCTGCAACGGCCCGAAGCCGATGCCCAAGCCTTAGCCACGGCCTTAATTGAAGCCAAACAACAAGTGGGCTTATGTCAAGTGTGCTTTCATTTCTCCGCCGATCCCGTCTGTGAGATTTGTCGCAACCCCAACCGGGATGACAGTACCATCTGCGTCGTCGCCGACTCCCGCGATGTCATCGCCCTGGAAAAAACTCGGGAGTATCGCGGCAAATATCATGTTTTAGGGGGAACGATCGCCCCCATGGAGGGAATTGGCCCCGAACAACTGCATATTCAGCCTCTCGTGCAGCGCGTCAGTCAGGGAACCGTCACAGAAGTCATCTTAGCCATCAATCCCAGCGTCGAAGGGGAAACCACCACCATGTATGTCGGGCAACTCATCAAACCCTTCACCCGCGTCACCCGCATCGCCTTTGGCTTACCCATGGGCGGCGACTTGGAATATGCCGACGAAGTGACCTTAGCCCGGGCCTTAGAAGGGCGACGGGATATCGACTAGAGAACTAGCCAGACTCCCAACCCCCAAAAGGGAATCCAGCGCAGTTTACGCTGAGGATGGCTGGGGGGCAGAATCCCGCCGAGGATAATCACTTGGAAGACACTAAATAAAACGATATCCAGGGCAAAAGCAATGGTGACGCGATCGCCGCGCAACATCTCCCAGAAAAACCCCAGCCGTTGCCCCAAATCCCCCACATCGCCCACCGCCACAAACCAAACCACGGCGATCGCCCCCACCAGCAATCCCGTCCAGCCAAAAGAACGAGCCAGCCAACCTTTCCCCTGACTGGCTTCAGGATCAGGCGCGGTGACACCTCGCAGCGCCATATAGGGCAGCAGAAAGATATTCGTTAAAAACATCGCCCCCAGCCAAATGAACCGACGCGGGAGGCGATCGCCGCGAGGATCAGCCAACAACAGGGGCAAAAACATAAAAATCCAGGCTTCAGCAAAATTAAAAAAGGCCTGCGTCACCGGATGAACCGACGGCGCGGGTATCACCGTTAATCCCAACAGATTGGCGATGGGAACCACAAAAAAGAAATTCAGAGACTCATCCAGAAGTTCCTGAATCGTCTCAGGTTGCAAAGCCCAGAGAGGATCACCCGGCAGCAACAGATCCTTCGGCGAGAGAATCAACACCGCCAAATAAATCACCGTAAAGATGCCCAAAGCGAGGCTATAGCCGGGATAAAGGGGACTCGATGACTCCGATGGTCCAGGCTTAAGAAGCCAGCGCGCCAGAGGCGCCACAACCCGGACAATGGACAGCGCCAATCCCCCCAACTTCAACGGCGGTTCCGAAATATCCCGCGCAAAAATCAGTTGTCCCGTCTCCGCCGAAAAGCGATAGAACCCCACCCCTCGTCCGTTGGGAAAGGGAATCCCCGCCAGTTCAATATGCCAAAGCAAGGCCACCGTCTCCCCCTCCCCCTCGGCGCAGTCATCGATCACAAACAACAAATCATCAGGAACCGTGCGACAGGTTTCGGCAAAAAACTCGCGAACGTCAGCCACCCCCCGAAACGTCTTGCGGAAGTTCACATCTTCATAGACACAATTTTCGTCAATATAAACCAACGCCCCCTCAACGTCGCGCCGGTTAATCGCCTCATACAGCGACACAATCCGTTCTCGCTTCGATCGCATCAAATCACCCATAAATCCCTATTCCCTATTCCCTATTCCCCATTCCCTATTCCCTATTCCCTCTTCCCTCTTC
>NZ_JAWOCL010000130.1:0-7526 GCF_046483825.1 Sodalinema sp. | reverse complement strand
GAAATGTCTGGCGTGAGTAGCTGGTCAACTGCAACCGCCATTGATAAAATCTCTCCTGTATCTGTTGCAAGCGTTAGGTTTTTGGCCCTGTTTTAGCTAGGGTCAGCTAAGGTGAAGGTCATCGGGCCAACAAACCCGGGTCTTTAGTCAGCTTACCACCATAACTCATTTCCAGGACTGATTTAGGTCGGGGTTTTTGAATCTCGATGGTCTCGGGCGTGTCATAGTTGTTAACCGTTGTTAAGCTTGTTAACGGCTCACTGAAATTATCACTGCAATTATCAACGGTCTTATGTCTGACGGCGATCGCACCTCAACTCCGACGGTTTGGCACTATAAGCCTTGGTGGTGTCAACCTTGGTCAATTCTCCTCACAGGGGTGGGATTGATTGCGGCCAGTTGGTTGGTTTTGCATCGGGTTTGGCTGACGGTTCTTGTGGCTATCCCCCTATCGGTTTGGATGGGCTATTTTGTCCTGGTTTTTCCGCGACTGGTCGCTCAAGCGGGGCTATTGGAGACGGATGTCCCCAAGGACCCCTCTAACTAAGCTCTAGGGAGCGTTTAAGGCGCATTTAAGGCGCATTTAGGGAGCTGGCGATCGCATTCCAGTCTTGTTCAGCGTCAGCTAGAGCCACTTCAACGCTTTTCTGCCCCAATAGCACCGCCTGTAAGTTGTCATAGAGGATTTCCTGCAAGTCGTTGACATTGGACTGAGGGGGAATTAAAACCTCGGCCCGTTCCAATTGCTCAGCACTCATAATCCGGGCCTGATCGACTGGCTTGGCGTTGGGTCCCAACTCCTGGAAATACGGGTGGTTCAAGGTCTCCCGCGTCGAGGGTAGGGTATTAGCCGCTTGGGAAAAGGCCAGTTGATTGTCGGGATTGGTCAGAAAGAGTGCGAAGGCGATCGCACCCTCGGGATTAACGGTATCGCGGGGAATGAGTACATTCATCACCGCGACAGAGATTTTGCCCGTTTCACCGGTAATCTGGGGGGCCGCTCGGGAAACGGCGGCGATATCCGGGGCGTTGTTGCTGATGGTTTGGAAGAACTGGGGACCCGTGGCCACTAAGGCCAATTCCCCGGCCTGATAGAGTTCGATCGCCCGTTGATGACCTTGAGTTAACACCTCGCGGGGGAGCCATCCCTCCTGATAGAGTCGTCGCCAATAGTTAAACGCCGCCACGCCTTCGGGGGAGTTAAAGGCGGCGGTTCCGTCGTCGTTGAGCAGTTGCACCCCCATTTGTACCAAGGATTCCAACACTTCCCCCGAGTCATTAGCCGCAAGTGTCACAAAAAAGGCATATTTACCCGTTTCCTCCCGCACCTGTTGGGCCACCGTTGCTAACGCTTCATAGGTTTGGGGAGCCTCTTCGATACCGGCTTCAGCCAACAGGGCCTCGTTATAAATCGTAATCCGGGTGGTGAGATACCAGGGAATACCAAAACTCTGGCCCTCAAAGCGGCTGGCGTCCCAGATGTTTTCGAGATACTGCGATCGCACCTCCTCGGAGATGGACTCATCCAAGTTCAGCCAGGCCCCGCGTCCCGCCAGTAGCGCGGAAAATCCGGGGTTGAGGTTCACCAGATCCGGCGCGGTTCGAGCCGAGACGGAGGTGAGAATACGAGCCTTCATGGCGGACCAGGGAACATCAATCCAACGCACCTCTAACTCGGGATGGTCCGCCTCGAACGCCTCAATCAGATCGCCAAAATAGTCATTGAAGGTCGGCTGAAGCTGCATGGTCCAGAACTCAACGGTCGTCTCGTCGCGGACCGTGCGGGGACTCCCACAGGCTAGGACGAGCAGTAGGCTGGTCAGGGTCAATCCCAGTCCTAACACCATTTTTGTCCGTATTCCTTGACGTTGGCGGCTGTTCTTGGGCATCCTCGTTGACATTCGTATGGAAACTTAAATCCTGAAGTTCAGCAGATAGAATAGAGCAGCGGCGATCGCCTGTTATCAATGGCTGCTCATAGGATAGCCAAGTGCTTCATTCTCTCGTCATCACTCCCATGACCTGAATCCCCTGGCTCAACACTCTGGCTCAACCCCCTGGCTCAATCTAGTGACTAAATACAGTGGTTAACTTCAACTTCCTCAAAAATATACTCTCCAAAGCCAAGAATGGCATTGGCATTGAACTATCTCCCGATCGCATCAATGTGATGCAACTGCAAAAACAGCGTCAGGGTTATAAGATTCTACACTTCATCTCCGAGGAAGTTCCCGAAGGAGTGATGCAGGAAGGGCAAATTATCGATTTGCCCAGTATGTCAGAACTGATTGAGGCCGTGCTGAGTGAGCATAAAATCAAACCGAAACACATTGCGACCGCCATTCCCAGTCGCGAGGCGATCGTGCGGCTGATTCCGGTTCCCGTTGAACTCGACGACGAAAGCCAACTGCGGGATTACGTCAACCAAGAAGCCGGCCTCTATCTTCCCTTCCCTCGGGAAGAGGCGGATGTGGATTTCCAGAAACTCGGCTCGTTTGTGGACGAGGATGGTATGGAAAAAAATCAACTGCTGTTTGTCGCCACTCGTAAAGAAGTCACCGACAGTTACATCAGCGTCTTTCAGGAAGCGGGGCTGAATCTCGATGTGATGGAGGTCAGCAGTTTCTCAGTGTTACGCTGTCTACAAGATCAACTGCAACAATTTACCTCGTCGGAAGTGGTGGTCACCGCTGATCTACAATTCGACAGTACCGAAATTTCGGTTATCGTCGATGGTGTACCTCAATTTTCTCGCACCATCGGCATTGGCAGCTTTCAAATCCAAAGCGCTCTCTCAGAAGCGATGAACTTACCCCCATCCCGAAATACCGAACTGTTGCAAGGGATGACCTTGCCCGTGAATACCGGTGATAGTATGACCATGGGAACCATGGGCGGGAATAATCCGGGAACCAGTGCCATGATGAAAGTGTTAGGTGAGCTGGCCGATGAGGTTCGTCGTTCCATCGACTTTTACCTCAACCAGAGTGAGGTGATGGATGTGGCGCAACTGTTCCTCGTCGGTCCCGGAAGTGCCGTGGGACAACTCGATGAGTTCTTTATGCAGCGGCTGAGTATTCCCACCAATCAACTTGATCCGGTGGCTGCGCTAGGATTGGAGATGAGCGAAGAAGAGGTCCCCCTCGTCCAACGTCCCGGACTAGGGGTTGTCTTAGGTCTGGGACTACGGGAGGTCTAACACTATGTATAACATCGAGATTAATTTCCTCAACGATCGCCCGGAGTATCGTCCGGAATCGGTGAAGGCGAAACCGAGCCGCCAGCGGCAACAGGGGGGCAATAATATGCCGCTCATTGCTGGCGGGGCCGTGGCGGCGGCCTGCTTAGCTGCTGTCGGCGGTGCTTGGATATACCTGGCTCAGATTGAAATTCCCAAGCTGCAAGCCGAACGAGATGAACTCGACGCAGAGTTGGGAAGTTATCAGCGAGAAGAGAATCGTCTAAGAGAGATTCAGGAGGAGGTTCAGCAAATCCGGGCGCAAACCGATGCCTTGGCAGGGGTGTTTAATTATATTTCTCCTTGGTCGGCGCTGTTACAAGACCTGCGCGATCGCACCCCGATGGGGGTTCGCATCCAAGGTGTCGAACAAACCGATGAACCACCACAAGGCGGGCCGTCTCCCCAAGCAACGGAGTCGGGTCGCCCCCCATCGGTGGTCGTCATCCGAGGAATTGCTCAGTCGTTCAATGACGTTAACGACTTCGTCCTCTTATTGAAAGAGTCGAATCTTTATCTAGGTTCAGGCACTCATCTGATCAACGCTCAGATGGAGGACTATAACGCCCAAAGCATCACCTTCAGCGAAACTCGCAATCGTCTGGAGTTGTCACAGGTTGTCGCCTTCACCATTCAAAGCCAAGTTCGTGAAGTTCCGGCGGCCGACATCTTACAGGAACTTCAGCGTAAAGGTGCATTGGGGTTAGTCAACCGCATCCAAGAACTTCAACGCAGAGGGGTAATTTAGAACCATGGCCTACGACGACGACAATTTCGTGACCGGTGAAGACGAAGCCGAAGCCCCCGATGGGCTTGTGTTTATGGGGGTGACCATCTCCCCAACCATTTTGGGCGTGCTGATTGCGGCTTTAGGGTTAGCAGGAGCCGTTGGCATCGGCCTACAATTGGTTCAACCCCTGTGGGGCGATCGCCAAGAGCTACAGGTTGAAATTGCCGAAAAAGAGACTCAGATCGATGGTCAAGGCAATATCCAGCAGCAAATCGAGCAAGCTGAAACTGAACGGGATGAAGTACAAGCCCTTCAGGAAGAGGTCTTATCGATGTTTGCCAATCCCGATAGCCTCGAAACCCTAGTTTTAGACGTTAACCAACAAATTAACCAGCGCAACGCCAATCTCAGTTCCGACGAGATTCGCACTCGCTTAGTGGCTCAGGGTTGTCCCGCAGAACTGTTGCAAGAGTACGCCGATTTCAACAGTCGGATTGATGGCTTCTTTGCTGAAGCTGAACTACAACAATTTGAACCCATTTTTCCCGGAAGCCAGCGTGGCAGCAATGCCGCCAATATCACATCAGACGGCTATGAGTTAGTCACCGATAGCTCCTTTGGCCGACAAGCCAATGGACAGCTTAAACGTCAAACCTATGACGTGCAGCTAGAGGGGAATTTTGCCCAAACTCGCGCCATTTTGATGCAGCTTGAGCAACTTCAACCGCTGCTAGTGTTACGTGAGTTTAGCTCAACCCAACAGACTCCGACCTTTATTTATGACCAGAACGGTCTGCTGCCAAATTGCCAGCCCGAAGCCAAAATCACCACCTCTTTTAGACTCGAAGCCTTATTGCCCCTCTCTCAAGAGGAGTTACAACAACGGCTTGAGGCTGAAGAGGGAGAAGAGGGGGAAGAGGACGAAGAAAGTTAACCCTCAAACCTTGACGAAAATGTTACCCTTATGCGTAGACCGCTAACTGTTGCTCTTGTGCAGTTGACAGTTAGCGGTTGAGCGTCCATAATTGGTCGTTGATACTGGTGAATTGATAGTTAACAACAGTTAACTATTAATTATTAAAAGGAGAGAGCGGTGAACTATAATCTCGGACTCAGTGGACTTTGCCTGGGAACAGCCCTTGTTCTGGCAGTCCCGGCTTCGACCTTGGCGACTCCGACGGAGGTAACCGGAATTGAACTTCGTGAAACGCCGTCTGGCCTGATGTTGATGATGGACACGGCGAGTGGCGATCGCCCCCAGATTTTCCTCGTCCGTCGCGGTAATTCCATGGTCGCAGACCTCATCAACACCAAACTGCGATTGCCTCAAGGCCAAGGCTACAGTCAAAATAACCCCGTCCCCGGTATCGCCTCACTGGTTGTCACCCCTCTCGATGCCAACAGCACCCGCGTCATCGTCACCAGCGCCGGAGACAGCGCCCCCGACGGCGAAATTGTCCAAGAAGCCAGCCGAGGCATCGCTCTTAACTATCGTCGGTCCGCCGATGCCCCCACAACAGCCACCTCACCCCCTCCAGGAATTACCGGCGAACCCCAAGGACAAAGCAACCTCGCCCAGCGGCAGCCGCAACAGCAGCCGCAACAGCAGCCGCAACAGCAACAACAAGCCCAGCGACAACCCGGCAATTCCGATGTCTTGGTTCCCAACCCCGACGTTGAAATTGACGGCGTCCGCATCGACTCTCCCACTCGCGTCAACCCAGCGCCTCCCTTCCAACCTCGCGCCGTCGCACCACCAGTGGGGGATATTTCCGTCTCCTCCGTTGACACTTCAGCCTATAGCATCAACCTCGGAACTGCTCAGCGAGTCCCTCGCCTAGTCCTGCGAGATGCCCCCGTTGAAGAGGTGATGTCTCTGCTCGCCCGTGCCGCTGGCTTGAACCTAGCCTATATTGCCGATAGCGGTGACGACGAAGATGGAGAGAGCAGCCAGCGTACCATTTCCCTGGATATTGAGGATGAGTCGGTCCAGGATGTCTTCAATAATGTCTTGCGTCTGAGTGGACTCGAAGCCAACCGAGAAGGGAACACCATCGTCGTCGGTGAACGTCTCCCCGACTCAGCGCGTCCGGTCATTAGCCGCACGGTTCGACTCAATCAACTGAGCTTGATTGATGCCCGCAACTTCCTGCTATCACAGGGTGCAGAGGCCAGTGATATTGCTACCCAAACACAGGTTCAGTCTGTTCGGGTTAATCCGGATGATCCCAACTCCCCAACCTTAACCAGCGAAACCAACCGAACAACCGTTGAGCTACTCTCCATTGCCGACCGCAGCACCCCTTATCAAGGCTATGCGCCTCTTCCCTTGAGGGGACTTTTGGTGTCCATTGGCCAACGGCAGCAAGCTGATGTCGGAGGAAATGAGTTAACTCTTATCGGAGATCCTCGTAAGGTTGAAATGGCCACGCAACTGTTGACTCAACTTGAAACTCGTCGTCGCCAGGTGGCCGTGAACATCAAAATTGTTGATGTCTCTCTGAGCAATCAAGATAACTTTAACGCCAGTTTCTCCTTCGGCGTGGGAGATACCTTTGTTTCGAGTGACGGGGGGGCTGCTATCTTCAATTTTGGTGGAGTTATCCCTCCAAGTCGTTCTCAAGTTGAGACCAGTCCCGTTACACCACCTATTGCCCCAATTCCTGAGTCAATTTTAGATGAATCACAACCCTTTTTTGAACCTTTGCGTCCGTCAATTGGGCCTCGGGGAAATCCAGAGTTTCTTCAGCCTGGAGTAACTGATGTAAGTATCACTGATGATGGAGTTGAAAGAGAATTTAGCTTACCTAACCTTTTTGCGTTTCCTAGTCGCTTTATTGCCCAACTTCAGGCTCAGGTCGAAAGTGGTAATGCGAAAATTCTCACAGATCCAACTTTGGTTGTTCAAGAAGGACAAACCTCTAGTGTCAATCTAACGTCAGAGGTTGTTGGTGAAACGAGCATTTCGTTTATTGACACACCGTCAGGAACCCGGGAAACCCGAGAAGTAGAGAAGGAAGAAGTTGGATTAGAACTTGGGGTAACCATCCACCGGATTGATGATAATGGTTTTGTGACTTTAGAAGTCAACCCAGAAGTGAGTTCTCCAGTCGGTACGGCGGGAGAAGGTGCGCAAACGGTTACCTTGATTCAGCGACGTTCTGTTGATTCGGGTCGAGTTCGCATTCGTGATGGTCAAACCTTAATTATTTCAGGAATCATCCAAGAAATCGATCGCACTGAGGTTCGTAAGGTTCCTATTTTAGGTGACATTCCCCTCTTGGGAGCTTTATTCCGCAGCACAGTTCGCGATAATGAACGTCAGGAAGTCATTGTCATTTTGACACCGAACATCCTCAACGATGCTGACCCCAACAACTTCGGGTACACCTATACCCCAGGTCGCGACGCGCGGGAGGTTCTCCAACAACAACGTAACTTCACCTTCCCCCAACCCCAGCAGTAAGAGGCCCCCCGACCTCATGGCCCTCGTTTGGCCCTCGTTCCTTGGCTCTGCCAAGGAATGCCCCTGGGGAGGCTCCGCCTCCCGTCTCAAAC
>NZ_JAWOCL010000045.1:0-4189 GCF_046483825.1 Sodalinema sp. | reverse complement strand
ATCTGGAACAGGAGAATATCTGGAGAGGTTTGTCTAACCAGATTGATTCTGATGACGGATGGATAACTTTACCTTTAAAAAAAAAGCAACAATCCCTTATTGGACAAAATTCAAGCTCAGAGGGAGCAGGATTACAATATACTCGACCCGTTCAATCTGTTGGAACAGCTACGGGACAGCTTCGAACGTTGGCGAAAATAGTATTTCCCTGGTTAGGTTGGGTTGTTTCTTTGGTTTTGGCGGTCACTCTCTTAATCGTTTATCAAGAGAATCAAAATTTAATACTAGAAAACAGTCAGCTTCAGGAAGAAAATGAAACTTTGGTCGAGGAAAATAGGAAACTAACTAATGAGAATAGGGAGTATCAAGATTTGATTGAAAGTGGACGAGAAAATGGCAACGAATTTATGAATAATAATAATCCTCAAGTTTCTCCTGGGATTATTGATGAGCCAGAATAGCTTGGTTCGGAATAAGGTGATTCTGGAGATATGGTGTATTTGTTTGCAGAGGACACCCTATGGTAGGGGCATAACCCACCCCTGCCCCTCCCAGGAGGGGATTTTTCGCCCCTACCGCAAATGTTTGTAATTTGCTATGAATTTTTCTTCAAACATTCCTAATCGTCTTCATCAACAATGGGACTGACAATATCCCCGACAATTTCAACCTCTCCCGCTTCAGGTACAGGGAAACGACGCTTTGGCTTTTCAGGACTGGTGTGACTTTTTGGCAAAATGGTGACGATGACTCGGGAATGGGTCACGTCAGGCTGGTCATTGAGCCACGTTAGTTGACCATTTTCGTAGATGGCTTCGTAGCTGTGTAACATAATTTTACCAAATGACGAATTGGATTGAGTTCAACGACCGGGTTGGGTTTCACGCTGCTCTACCCAACCTACTCTTAATAATCATAGCCTGACAGTTTTTAGATTGACAGGATTACTCAGAAATTGGTTGAATTGAGGTGTCTTTAAAAGGAACAAAACAGCCTTGAGATTTGCCAGTTAAAGTAGAAAACGGAACGAATAACCAGGGCGAACCTTGATCATCATAGAAAAAGGCCTCTCCCTCATGGGGTTGACTGCGGAATCGTTGTCCCCAGGTGAGACGACGTTCGATCGCCCACTCCTCAAACTTCAACGAATCCCGCACTTCCTCCATCGATAACTCCGAGTTCCAGCGACAAGGAACCCCCACAGGATGAGTATCAATCACTCGCCACTCGGTAGGGGCGAAAGATTTTTCGCCCCTACTGGCGGATGGTGTCATCAATGGAAGTCGGTCATTGGAAATTCCTAAGAGTAGCCAAAGAAACAGGCCAGAATAGAGGAAATGTGTAATGCTACCGACAATCCAGGATACGAGAACGGTCAAAGAATTAACTATCATCAAACTATAAATTTTTCAGGCGGGCGTTTAGTCCCTCCCGTGCTTGTTCTCGGTCATCGAAATGGACTTTTTCCGTCCCTAAAATCTGATAATCTTCATGGCCTTTTCCGGCAATTAACACCCCATCCCCCGGTTTTGCCTCTAAAATGGCTCGGCGGATGGCTTCGGCGCGATCGGGAATTACCCAGGGCTTCGTGACTCCAGGAATCCCCTCTAAGATATCTCCAATAATGCGATCGGGGTTCTCTGTACGGGGATTATCTGAGGTGACGATCGCCACATCGGCCAATCGGGCTGCAATCCCTCCCATTAAGGGCCGTTTCGTGCGATCGCGATCGCCCCCACAGCCAAACACACATAGCATTCGCCCCGGAATAAACGGTCGGGCCGCCTCCAACAAATTCTCCAAACTATCCGGCGTATGGGCGTAATCCACAATCACACTCACATCCTGTTGCGGCGACACTTGTACCCGTTCCATTCGCCCCGGAACCCCCGTAAAGCGGGGTAACGCCGCCACCACATCCTCCAAGGCCACACCCAGATGCAAAACAACCCCCACTGCGGCCAACATATTCTCTAAATTATACTGACCCACCAAGGGCAGAGAAAACGCCGCCGACCCTTGAGGCGACTGAATCGTTCCCGAGACTCCTGTTGGCGTATAGGTGAGATTCTCCGTATACAAATCCGCCGACGTATCCTCACAGGCATAGGTCCAAACGCGATCGCCCGGAATCTGATCTGCTAACAATTGTCCATAGGCATCACTAACATTCACCACCGCACGACCTTTCAAATACTGAGGCGAAAACAACAACGCCTTGGCCGCAAAATAATCATCCATCGTCGCGTGATAATCGAGATGGTCTTGGGTCAAATTCGTAAACGCCGCCACCTCAAACTCACAACCCAACACCCGCGACTGGGCCAAGGCATGAGAACTCACCTCCATCACCCCCACCTCAGCCCCTGCATTTCGGGCTTGAGCGAGTTTGTCTTGCAAATGGACTGAAAACGGAGTTGTATGGCTTGCCACCTCTTCAAAGCCCTGCCAGCGGGCGTAAAGCGTACCAAACAAGGCCGTCGATTTGCCCGTTTCTCGTAACAAAAACTCGATTAAATGAGTCGTGGTGGTTTTACCATTGGTTCCCGTCACCCCCACCAGGGGTAAGTGGTGTCCCGGATAGCCGTAAAAGCAACTGGAGACATAGCCGCAAGCCGTCGTGACATCGGGAACCGCAATCACACATTCCCCCGACTGGGCCGGATATCGCTGCAACGCCGCCTGGGAGACAATCGCCGCCACGGCCCCCGATTCAATGGCCCCGGGCCAAAATTCACCCCCATCCACCCGCGTTCCCGGCATTCCAATAAACAAATCACCCTCCTGACAAGCATGGGAATTGGTACTCAGTCCCTTAATTTCCATCTCTAAGGCGGGATGTTCGGGGAGGCTGTTTAGATTGGGAATTGCAGCAAGCAGTTCACGGAGTTTCATGGTTTAGGAACAGGGAACAGGGAACAGGGAACAGGGAACAGGGAACAGGGAACAGCCTTGGGTAGGGTGCATTCCGGCTTCGTGGAATCTTGGCCCTGAACCGACAACCTAGAACTTGCCGGAACGCACCCGTTCGATAAAGAACACAACCCATCGCTTGGCGATTGTTTTAGCCGGAGGCAGACTCGTACTTCTGTAGCATCTGCTGCAATTGTGCCACATTCGACCGGGGAGAGGGACGGGGGATGGGGTGTTCCTCCCCAGACGCATCCACCGCGAACAAGACGGGAACCTCGTATTGATAGCGTTGGAACCACTCGTCATTTTCGGTGATATCCCGGATTTTCAAGGAGACGAAGTCGATTTGTTCGAGTTTTTCCTGTAACCCTTCGCAGAGATGACAGTCGGGTTTGCTGAAGAGAATCAGTTGCATAGTTCAGTGGCGGCTGGCGGGCCTGGAGTTTAGGATAGAGGCTAGATGGTTTCGAGGAGGGCGATTTGCCCCGCGATGAACAGCTTAACTCTAAATACGGACGCACTCCAGCTCGACGATGAGCAGTTTTTCCAACTCTGTCAGGATAACCGCGATTTACAGTTTGAACGCAACGCCAACGGAACTCTGATTATTATGCCTCCCACTGGCGGTGACACGGGATATCGTAATGCCCGGATTGTTCAACAATTGCTGAATTGGTGTGATTCGACGGATGCGGGAGTGGTGTTTGACTCGTCAACGGGGTTCAAACTCCCCAATGGGGCCAACCGTTCGCCGGATGCAGCTTGGATTCCTCGGGAACGCTGGGAGGGGTTGACGGCTGAGGAGAAACAGGGATTTTTGCCCCTTTGTCCCGATTTTGTGGTGGAATTGCGATCGCGGACTGATTCTTTGCCAACATTGCAGGAGAAGATGCAAGAATATATCGAGAATGGGACGCGGTTGGCATGGCTGATCGACCCAAGTTCTCAAACCGTCCAGATTTATCGTCCTCAGCAATCGGTGGAGGTGGTGAACTCTCCCTCACAACTCTCTGGGGAAGGGGTTTTGCTGGGGTTTGTCTTGACCTGCGATCGCCTGTGGCTATGATGAACAGCTTAACTCTAAATACCGACGCACTCCAGCTCGACGATGAGCAGTTTTTCCAACTCTGTCAGGATAACCGCGACTTACAGTTTGAACGCAACGCCAACGGAACTCTGATTATTATGCCTCCGACGGGCGGTGACACGGGACGTCGTAATTTTGAACTCTGTTTAGAATTGGGATTGTGGAATCGTCAGACGCAATTGGGAATCG
>NZ_JAWOCL010000252.1:0-9553 GCF_046483825.1 Sodalinema sp. | reverse complement strand
TGCAACTCTCGCGCGAGGAAATTATCGATCGCTTTCGCGGATAATACCGGGTCTTTTGGGGTCAGGGTGACAAGGAAAATTTATGGCGGATTATATCCCTTGCTGTAGGGGCGAAAAATCCCCTCCTGGGAGGGGCTAGGGGTGGGTTCCCCTACAATTTTGTATCCAATGCAACCCATTGCACCCGATATCCTAAAGACCCATAATCCCCCTCAATGACTGGCCAAATTAATGCGATCGCCCAGTTGCAGTAACAATTGTGCCAACTGGGGGTCATTCTCCCGCCGTTGCGCGACTTTATCACAACTATACAGCACCGTCGTATGGTCTTTGCCCCCAAACACTTCGCCAATCTTCGGTAAACTCAAATCCGTATGTTGACGCATTAAATACATCGCCACCTGACGCGCTTGAGAAATCTCCCGCCGCCGCGATTGGCCTTTTAAATCCTCTACCGAAATTCCCATCATGTCCGCCACAACTCGCATCACAACGGTTGGCGAGGCTTCCACTTTTTCCGTATGAGGACTGAGGACAGGTGCTAAGTTTTTCACCGTCATCGGTAAACCCGAAATAGAAATATAGGCCACCGCGCGAATTAACGCTCCCTCCAATTCCCGGATATTTGACGTATAACGAGAGGCGATATATTCGATCGCCTCTCGGGGAAGCCGCATATTCTCATACTCGGCTTTCTTCTGTAAAATCGCCATACGAGTTTCCAAATCAGGCGGCTGAATATCCGCAATTAACCCCATCGAAAAGCGAGAACAAAGCCGTTCCTGAAGTTGCGGGATTTGGTGCGGGGGGCGATCGCTGGCGATGACAATTTGCTTTCCTACCTCATGCAAGGCATTAAAGGTATAGAAAAACTCCTCCTGGGTGTATTCTTTCCCTTCAATAAACTGAATATCATCGACTAACAACACATCCGCCGTTCGGTAATGATTGCGAAACGCCTGCATCCGATCCTGGCGAATTGCTGTAATCAAATCATTAGTAAACCGCTCCGTTGACACATAAAACACCCGAGATTGTCGGTCAATTTCCAAGCGATAATGACCAATCGCCTGCATTAAATGAGTTTTCCCTAACCCCACTCCCCCACATAAAAACAAGGGATTAAACTCTCGCCCTGGATATTCCGCCACCGCCAACGCCGCCGCGTGGGCCATACGATTATTGGACCCCACCACAAAGCGAGAAAAGACATTTTTATGATTCAATTCCGGCGGTTTGGTTTGCGATTTTGGTTCCGGGGACATCACGTGCGGCGACCAACTCAGTTGCTGTTCTTCAACATCTCCCGTGCGATCGCTACAAAGTTCAATCGTTATCTCCTCCCCCAAAATTTCACAAACCACCTCAGTAATGGTCGTTAAATAATGCTTTTGCAGCCAATTTAACGCAAAGGGATTCGGCGCACGCAAAACTAAACGCCCTCCCTGCAACGACTCAACCCGCGCCGTCTGAATCCAGGTTTCAAACGTCGGTTGACTCAATTGGCCTTGCAACCGTTCTAGAACCTGATTCCATAGGTCTTCTAACGACATATCCACTAAATAGAACCTCCTTGGCTCAGGTTCCTCGGGGGAGAACCGCCACCTGACCCCTATTTGTTGCTCAATACCCCGATTGAGAAATCACCCCTCACCGCTATCAAATAGATAATTAAAATAGATATCTATTTCAGCAAGTTAACCTAGTTCAATTCTAACTATTTCAATTCTAAAAGACCCTGTTCCTTCAACTTCGGGTTAAAGCGGAACGATTCCATCACCCCACGCGCCGCTAATCGCTCCAAAACCGTGGCTTGAACGCGACGAGCGACTTGTTTAATACATTTCGTCTTTTTCCCCTCATCTAACGCCTCTTCAAAGGCGCTACGCTCTGCATCTGTCATCAGGGGTTTAACATCAATTGGCTGAGTCCATTGCGCCTCCGCCTCGCCATTTCCAGGAGGAACTGTGCCATTTTCAGCTAACCACTGTTGGCGGATATCTTCGAGTAGGGTTCGACTCGGGCGATCGATGGTTTCAACCTTGAAGCTATAACAGTGTTCCGGTTGTCGAATCAGATGTTGGCGTAAACTAACACTGACATTGCGGGAATAGCCGACAAACTGGAGTGTTTCATCTTGATCAAAGATGGCATAAATTCCAACTTTACCAAGTAAAAACTCATCGGCGACATTGCCCTCGTCTGTGAGATATGGATAAGGTTTTAGACTTTGGAGACTCGGGAGTTCGGCGGCGGTTGACATGAGTTTAAAAGGGCTAGAGGAGCGTAAACGGTAACGTGAGGATGGTGTTGAGTGATGAAACCTAGTCTTGAAACTTAGTCTTGAAACTTAGTCTTGAAACCTAGTCTTGATGGTTGCGATCGCCATCTAACCGGCGATAAATAGCACAGAGGCGACTGGGTTTAAAAATTTTGGCTTTTGCCATAAAATTGGGCGGCACGTTAATAATAGAATACTCTGGAGAGTCATGATATTGCTCAAACTCGTGCGGCATTCCCTTCGGGGTGGCGGTACTATAAGGAACAGGCTGAAAGAGACATTCCGTAAATTCGAGTTCAGCACAATTCAACTGTTGCCGAATTTGCCCAAGAAATGACTCATGAGTTAGCAACTGAAACAACGTTTCTTGCGCCTCGGGATCGAGTTGGACGCTCGCATCGAAATTTTCAATAATTTTTAAAGACATTTAACAATTTTTAACAGATTATGTCACAAATTAGTTAACTTATCAGTTAACTTATCTAAGTTGATGGTTAACCAAGTCCCCACATTTTAACCCGAACCATAACAGATATCAAGCCAAAGCCCAATTTTTATAAGCCCATCCCAAAACGGCTGATTCAACGACGGCTTAATTTCCCAAAATATCCTCCGCTTCTGGCGTATAAATATACTCATAATTAAACTGAAGATAATTCGGATGACGAATCACCGAAAAGCCAAACTCAGTGACTGTTTCTGCCCGAAACGTCACCATCACCAACTCCGTCAATTTTTTGCGCGATATTTTGGGCGTTTGCACATAATAATCTCGCTTCGCAAAAAACTTTTTCTTATCCTTAGGAACCACGATTCCATTAATTTGGTGTGCAAAGCGAATCGGCTTAATATATTTATTGAGAAACTCATCCTGATTTCGTTGGATGCGATAGAGTCGTTCTTGCTGAATCCAACTCATCGTAAACATCATTTTGAGCAACTCAAAACCCAACGTATAATTAAAGGCATTATTACTTTCTTCAGAACTGCCAATCAGCCGCACCGCAACTTCTAAATACTGTTCCGGCTGTCGCTGCATATCCTGAGCGCAATGGATATAAAACTGTCGAATATAGCCTCGTAACAGACTTTCCGTTAAATTGGTTTCAATATGGAATTGTTCGAGATAATACTTGACTTTTTGGCGAGTATCGCGGTCTTCAATGAGCCGCGAAACTAAACCATCGGCGGTATATTCATCGAGAAACTCCGCCTGAACCTCTGAGGGGGCTGCACAGAGGATATGACACAGAGAAAGAACATAGCGGCGTTCATTCCAATGAAGTTGTTCCGCCCAATCTCGCGCTTGGGGCGGAAGTTGGGCAAAAATACTATGAGGATCGATGGAATTATCAGAAAACATAAACTCTACTGTGACGACAAAGGTGAGGCCATGGATAGACTCAAAGGCTCCAAACTTGGATCCAAGTTTCCCAGGTTCCCCCCCTGACGATCGCCCCATCAAGGCGATCGCCCAACCGACGTTTCATCGCCCCTCACCCCATTAACTTAGCGTGATCCCCAGTGAAATGACCGAAAGACTGACCTAAAGACTAACCCAGAGACACTTACTTAGAAACAAAGTGAACCCAGAAACTCCCATCCGGCTTACAGGTTTCGCGAATCATGCGATAAGAATAGCGTTGATACTTCCCAGACAAATCCGTACGATAGCCCGTTGAGAACCATTCCCCATAGGGATCATGGACAAAAAACTGCTCTCGCTCCTCGTCATAGCCCACCAACACCACAATATGACCATAGGAGGTGAAATAACCATGAACAATCACCGGCTTCAAGTCAGCGAGCCAATTCTTAACCTCATCGAAGGTCGCATTGGTGCGGAACTCATCCTGAGCGCCATAGTCTCTGACAATTTTAGCTAAATCATAGGGACTGTGACGACTGAGATTATTATCGAGGGCGTAGCGGTAGAGTTCAACCTCGAACTGGCGAGCATTCGTGCGTTGCGGGATGCCAAAATACGTCAGACACATCGCCACAGACGTAACATTACAAGCCCCCGTCGGATTCTCGAAGTTGTCCAACTGAGACAAATAGGGACAATCGAGTTGAATAATCCGGGGTCGAGGTTTCGGGTACAAGCGAGACGTACCCAGTTCTTGAGACGAGTGGCCCAAAACCTCCACATGATCCCCGAACGCATACCAGGTATCGAGGCCCGCCAGAGCCTCATCCTGAAACGTCACCCGTAAATGATTGCGTTCACGAGTGAAGGTGTCAATCGGGAACTCGCGATCGCGGTTAATCGAGATCTTCTCGCGATCGGGTAACTCCTTCGACTCAATCGGACGCTGTTTGAAGACCGTATTCGTGAGGGTACGCAGAAGGAGAGACATGGCAGCTACCTCAGCACATGAAGAGTAATCAGGAACACCCGCGACCTCGCCAATTCCGGAAAGGGGGAGAAGTTGGCTAAGCTATTAGGGAAGGTATCACGTTCTGACCCCCCCTCGCTAGATCTAAGCTAATCATGACCGACGGTTCCAATCCTAGTTCCAATCGTATCTGTATTCTCGGCGGCGGCTTTGGTGGACTCTACACCGCCCTCAAACTGGCCCAATTCCCCTGGGAAAGCTCCGCTCAACCCGAGATTACCCTCATCGATCGCAGCGATCGCTTTGTCTTCTCCCCCCTCCTCTACGAACTGGTAACAGACGAACTGCAAACCTGGGAAATCGCCCCACCCTTCGTCGAACTGCTGGCCAACACCCCCATTCAGTTCCGCCAAGCCGACGTCGAAGACATTAACCCCGACTCCCAACAGGTGTCTCTCGTTGGCGGCGATCGCCTCGACTACGATCGCCTCGTCTTAGCCCTCGGCGGCGAAACCCCCCTCGATGGCGTTCCCGGTGCAGCCGACCATGCCATCCCCTTTCGTACCGTTAGCGATGCCTACCGCGTCCGGCAACGGCTGCAAAACCTAGAAAATAGCGATTCAGACAAAATCCGGGTAGCCATCGTGGGTGGCGGCTATAGCGGCGTGGAAATCGCCTGTAAACTCGCCGATCGCCTGGGCAATCGGGGTCGCATTCGCATCGTCGAACGTCACGATAGCATCTTGCGCCATTCCCCCGAATTTAACCGTAACGCCGGCAAACGGGCCTTGAGCGATCGCGGCATCTGGACCGACCTCGAAACCGACGTCGTCTCCATCAGCGAGGACAGTATTTCCCTGCGTTACCGAGGTCAAATCGACGAAATCCCCGTCGATCTCGTCCTGTGGACCGTCGGCACCCGCGTCGCCCCCGTCGTCGAACGGCTCCCCTTCGAGCGAGGCGATCGCGGCAAAATCAAAGTCAACCGCCATCTCCAAGTGTGCGATCGCCCCAACATCTTCGCCCTCGGCGACCTCGCCGACGCCCACGACGCCAACGGACAAACCATTCCCGCCACCGCCCAAGCCGCCTTCCAACAAGCCGACTACACCGCCTGGAATCTCTGGGCCTCCCTCACCCAGCGTCCCCTACTTCCCCTGCGTTATCAAAACCTCGGAGAAATGATGACCCTCGGCATCGACAACGCCACCCTCTCCGGCTTAGGCGTGAGTTTAGACGGTCCCCTGGCCCATATCGCCCGTCGTCTCATGTATCTCTACCGCCTGCCCACCTTAGAACACCAAGTTAAAGTGGGCGTCAACTGGATTGTCGATCCCCTGCGGGCCTTAATCACTCCCCAGTAAAGACCTCAATACGTCTCAATCGGCTGAGATTGAGACCTCCCCATGATTAACTGTTAAGGGTTGAACCATTAAACCATTCAAGGCCAGAGGAGGTTATTCTTGAGACTAGCCGCTGAAACCGCCGAATTACCCCAGACCCCATCACGACGCGACAACAACAAGCCCCAAGTCATCTTTCTCGATGCCGTCGGAACCCTCTTTGGCGTTCGTGGCAGCGTCGGGGAAGTCTATCGAGACTTTACCCACTATCAGACCGGCATTGACCTCGACGCTGAAGCCACCAACAAGGTCTTTTACGACCTCTTTAAAGCCGCACCCCCGCCAGAATTTCCCCAAGTCGAACCCCAAGATCTGTTAGAACTGGAATTTAACTGGTGGTTGGCGATCGCCTACGACACCTTTGCCGGAGTCGGCGTTCTCGATCAATTCTCTGACTTTGAAGGCTTTTTCAAGCATCTGTTTGCCTACTTCGCCAGCGCCGACCCCTGGGTAATCTATCCCGATGTCCGACCCACCCTAACCTATTG
The DNA here is from genome assembly GCF_046483825.1 of Sodalinema sp. Lineage (NCBI taxonomy): Bacteria > Bacillati > Cyanobacteriota > Cyanophyceae > Oscillatoriales > Oscillatoriaceae > Sodalinema > Sodalinema sp. The sequence goes on along the minus strand of NZ_JAWOCL010000252.1, from coordinate 3,042 downwards.
GCAACAGCAAGGCATTGAACTCGGAGTGGTCTCCAACTTCGACTCACGGCTGTATAGCGTCCTAGATTGCCTCAACCTGAGCCAATTTTTTACCTCCGTCACCGTCTCCACCCGAGTCGGGGCAGCCAAACCCAAATCCCAGATCTGGACTTGCGCCTTAGCCGCCCACGACTGTCCCCCAGCCGCCGCCTGGCATATTGGCGACAGTTACCGAGAAGACGTTGAAGGCGCCATTGACGCCGGGTTGCGGGGCATTTGGCTAAATCGTCAGTAGCAATTATCACCGAGATCAGGTCAAACGAAGATGAGTAAGCAGATCGTTGGTCGGGCCATCCCCCTCACCTCAACCCTTTCCTCCTCAGCGGTTCTGCTGACCCTGATCCTGGCGATCGCTGATAGCAGCGTCGCGCAAATCACCCCAGACGCGACGCTACCGGAGAACTCCCGCGTCACCACCGACGGCAGACAACTGACCATCGACGGGGGAACCCGTGCCGGAACCAACCTCTTCCATAGCTTTGATCACTTTGACCTCCCCACCAATTGGGAAGCCCACTTCAATAACCCCGCCACCGCCCGGCGCATCATCACCCGCATCACCGGCAACCAAGCCTCGCAAATTGATGGTCTAATCCGGGCGAACCATCAAGCCAGTCTTATTTTCCTTAATCCCAATGGCATCGAGTTCGGGGAAACCGCTCAACTGCAACTTGGCGGTTCTTTCATGGCTAGCACCGCCGAGGGTCTTCTCTTTGAGGATGGTCGTCAATACAACGCCGTCTCCCCCTTCGGCGATCAGCCCCTGTTGACCGTTAGCGTCCCAGTTGGCCTGCAATTTGGCAACAATCCCGCCCCCATTCGCAATCAATCCCTCGCGAGCAGTTCTCTCATTCCCAGCCTAGATGCCCCTCTACCGCTGGCTAACCCCCCAGGGCTGACCGTTGCCCCTGGCCAAACCCTGGCCCTGTTTGGCGGAGATATTCACCTAGAGTCGGGCAATCTTAGTAGTTTTGGCGGACCGGTGATTCTGGGGAGTTTCGGCGACAATAGTCAAATTACCTGGCAACCGCCACCGGGTACTGAACCCGGTCTGGGCTTAGTTCTCAATCTCGACTCAGCCTCGACTGGCGGAACGCTGGATCTGTCCCAAGGGGCAACAGTGAGTAGTAGTGGATTGGGGGGCGGTGCCATTGACTTGTATGGCGATCGCCTGCTGATGAGTCAAGGCGCGAGTTTGCGGGCCGACACCTTTGGCCCCATCGACGGCCAGGGGATTACTATCAGTGTCCAAGATGTCCAGATGAGCGATCGCGCCTTGATCTCCAGTTCCACTTTTGGTACCGGGGCCGGTGGCGACATTACCCTCAGCGGCGATCGCATCGAGATCCAAGGCACCCAACCGGGGGTACTCCTGGCGGAAGTGCTCAACGGAACCTTTAACCCGACCCAAATCCAAGATGGCATTTATGCCCTCAGCATCGGCAACGGCCCCGCCGGAAAGGTTACCGTAACTGGGGCAGACGTGGACATGAGCCAAGGCTCAGTGCTTCTAACCAGCGCCTTAAACCAAGGCCGGGGGGGAGACATCGAGATCAACGCCGAGCAGTTTCGTCTCGCCGATCGCGCCCTACTCCTGAGCGGAACCGCAGGAGCGGGCCGCGCTGGTGATATTCGCTTGCGGGTCGACCATCTCCAACTTGAAAACGGAGGCATCGTCAGTACCGCATCCAGTGCCACCGGAACCGCCGATAGCGGCAATCTCGATGTCGTCGCCGATCGCATCAACCTACAACGAACCCGCGCCGGGGCAATTATCCCTGGAGGACTGTTTACCGCCACCCTGGGTCAAGGCAATGCCGGAAATTTATCCATTGAAACCCGAGAGTTAGAGGCCCGTGGCGGAATGCAAATTTCAGCCGCCTCCAGCAGTGCCGGAGAGGGCGGAAATCTAAGGATTCGTGCCACTGACTCCATTGACTTGAGCCAAGCCAGTGATGACCGGGTTTGGGTCACGGGCATTTTTACAACATCCTCCCTACTGCAAGTCGCCGGACAACAAGGAACCGCCGGAGCGGGGTCATTAGAGATTGTCACCCAACAGTTAACCCTCAATAGTGGAGCACGGATCTCCGCTGCGACGGGAGGCGAAGGAGCCGCCGGACAGTTGAGCATTCGCGCCAGTGAATCCGTGGATATTGCGGGTGAGACACTCTCCGCTCGCGGTATCCGTGAGCCAACCGCACTGTGGACCGAATCTCGGGGAGCCGGAGAGGCGGGGAATCTTCAGGTGATGACCCCATGGCTGCGATTGCGGGATGGGGCCGAAATTGCCGTGCGGGGTCGGGGAACGGGAGCCGCTGGCAATTTGGAGATCATCGCCGATCGCATTGATATTTTGAATCGTGCTGAAATTGGTGCTTCAACGGTGGATGGTGCAGGCGGAAATGTGCGCCTAACCTTCGCAGACCTGACGCTCGATGCTGCGGTTGAAGTGTCAGTGAGTTCTCTGGGCCAAGGGAATGCCGGTGATGTGGAATTGCAGGGACAACAATTGACGGTTAATAATGGTCGAATTGCCGCCACCAGCGTTTTAGGTCAGGGGGGAAACCTCAATATCAACCTAGACAATGTGGCAATTTTACGTCAAGCCAGTGAATTCTCAACGCGGGCGGGAACCGCTGCCACCGCTGGCGGCGATGGTGGGAATATTACCCTACAACTCGGGGCGATCGCCTTACTCGATGGCAGCAGTCTTGACGCTAACGCCTTTCAAGGCTCCGGCGGCAATATCCAAGTTGCCACTCAGGGGTTATTCTTAGGACAAGATAGCCAAATTACGGCGAGTTCTCAATTTGGCCTCGATGGTACAGTAACGATTCAAACTCCCGATGCCGAAGCCGCAACTGGCCTGGTGGAATTAACAGAACGTCCCCTTGATCCAACTCGTCAAATTGCCTCAGGCTGCGCCGTCAGTGACGGCAATACGTTTATGATTACGGGACGAGGAGGCCTGCCGGATAATCCCAGTGATGGCTTACCCGG
>NZ_JAWOCL010000180.1:0-19503 GCF_046483825.1 Sodalinema sp. | reverse complement strand
AAGTCGGGGTCGGGCATACCCACGACTCTAAATGGACAAAGAACGGGCATAAGACCAGGGTTTCTGGCAATCCGATCGCTTTGTCAAACCAACCGTCAGTTAAGCCGCTTAGTCGGTTTGATTAGCCGGAGAATCCCCATCTCTTGCTTAGTGGGGAGTATGTCAATGTATCAAACGCTGAACGGCCATGGCTGTGGCCGGCGCAAGTAACACCCCATTACGATAATGACCTGTGGCCAGTAGGACATTCTCATAATTCTCTAATCGATCGATGACTGGCGCACTGCGTCCGTCTGGGCGCGGTCGTAATCCCGACCAGTGTTCGATGACTTCAGCCTCAGCCAATGGGGGATACAGAGCGATCGCCGCCTCTTGCACCGCCTCTAAATGACTCTCATCTGCGGTCACGGTCCCCGTCGAATCCGGGAACTCAACAGTGGCCCCCACCCAACACTCATCATTCGTCAGGGGAACCACATGGACATCGCCCCCCGTTACCACCGGACAATTCTGAGGAAATCCCCCAGGAACACGATAGCGTAGGGCTTGCCCTAAGACCGGCTCAATGGCGATCGCCGCCTGAAGTTGCTGCGACAAAGGGGTTGTCCCCAACCCGGCCGCTAACACCAGCCAATCGGGTTCATAGACCTCTCCTGACTGAGTCGTGACCCGCTGACAGCGGCGTATCTCTGCGGTTGAGAGGTCGGCCGGACCCGAATCGACCTCGACAATCTCCGTCTCCCAACACAGCACCACCCCATTCAATTGGGCCGCCTCCACCAAGGCCTCTGTGAGAGGACGGGGCTGGATTTGGCGATCGCAGCCTGAAAACACCGCCCCCGAAATGGTCTCGACTCCCAACTGAGGAAAGCGACGTTGAATCTGGTCAACCGACCATAACTCTAGGGGAAATCCCTGCTGCTGACGAATCGCCGCCAATCCCTGCCACTTTTGCCAATTTTCCTCCATAGAACAGAGTTTCAAAATTCCCGCATCATTCCTCGGCAAATCACGCCCCAGTTTCGCCTCTAACTCCGGAATTAACGTGGCATAGCGTTGCCAACTCTGCTGTCGCAGTTTCCAAGCCCGACTCTTCGCTTTTTTCTGACTAATAGCCGCCATTAACACCCCCAGAGCCGCCCCCGTTGACCCGGCCGCCGGGCGATCGCGATCGCACAGAATCACCTCAAACCCCGGAATCAGGCTTAACTCATAGGCGATCGCCGCCCCCACGACTCCCGCACCCACAATCAACACTTGCGTCATGTCAACAAATCCTCACTTTTTCACGATATCTTGATAGTCTTTACCCTAAAAGACCCAAACCTCCCTGACAACCAAGGTGCCATCGAGTCTCAGAGTCGATTCAACCAAAAAAGTCCCAACTCAACCAACATTTTTGGGGCAAACTTCACGACTGTAATACAATGAACAATTGGCTGCACAAGTAGCCTGTCGTGCGTTATCTCGCTCCTCAAAGGTTTTACCCTCTATGACCGCATCCACCCATATCCTCATGTGTCCGCCTCATCACTACGATGTGGACTACGTTATCAACCCCTGGATGGAAGGAAACATCCATCGCTCATCGCGCGATCGCGCCGAAAGCCAATGGGAAGGACTCCATAAAATCCTCAAAGACCATGCCATCGTCGATCTCGTCGAACCCCAAAAAGGCGTTCCCGACATGGTCTTCACCGCCAACGCCGGCCTCGTCCTCGGCGACAACGTCGTCTTAAGTCGCTTCTACCACCCCGAACGCCAGGGAGAAGAACCCTACTTCAAACAATGGTTTGAAGACAACGGCTTCACCGTCTACGAACTCCCCAAAGACCTCCCCTTTGAAGGAGCCGGCGACGCACTCCTCGATCGCGAAGGCCGTTGGCTGTGGGCCGGATATGGATTTCGCTCCGAACTCGACTCCCACCCCTACCTCGCCAAATGGCTTGACATTGAAGTCATCTCCCTGCAACTCGTCGATAATCGTTTCTACCACCTCGATACCTGCTTCTGTCCCCTAACCAACGGTTATCTCCTCTACTATCCCCCCGCCTTCGACTTCTACTCCAACCGTCTCATCGAAATGCGGGTTCCCCCAGAAAAACGCATTATCGTCAACGATGACGATGCCGGGAACTTTGCCTGCAACGCCGTCAACGTCGGCGATGTGGTGGTCATGAACCAAGTCAGTGACAGCCTCAGCCGCCGCCTCAGCGACGTTGGCTTCACCGTCATCCAAACCCCCCTCAGCGAATTTCTCAAAGCCGGTGGGGCCGCCAAATGCCTCACCCTGCGGACCACAGAACCGGTGATGCCCAACGTTCATGCGGTGGACTCCGTCGTCTCGACCACCGTCACCCTCGAAGGCCATCTCCTCGATGCGGGGATTATCAACCGCGCCTTAGATCTCGTCGTCGAAGGGGGGGGAAGTTTCCAAGTCCGTAACTTTAACCTCGGCGAACAGCGTCAAAGCACCTCAACCGCTGACGTTCACATTTCCGCCCCCTCCAACGACGTGATGGAGGAAATTCTGGCCCAACTAATCGAGTTGGGGGCCGTGTCTCTTCCCGAAGATCAATCTGACGCCGATCTCGCAGCGGTCGAAAAAGCGGGTGTTGCCCCCGATGACTTCTATGTCACCACCATTTATCCCACCGAAATTCGCGTCAACGGCGAGTGGATTCGCGTCAGCAAACAACGGATGGATGGGGCCATCGCCGTTCAAGAGACTCCTGAGGGGATCGTGGCTGAATGTAAAATTCTACGAGACTTAGAAACCCACGAGAAAGTTGTCGTCGGGGTTTCAGGGATTCGCACCGTGCGTAAACCTGAATCCCGCGAAAAACGCGGTAGCCAAGAATTTGGCTTCATGTCCGCCGGTGTCTCGAGTGAACGGCGAGTGGAACTGGTGGTTGAACAAGTGGCCTGGGAACTGCGGCGGATTCGCGATCGCGGTGGCAAAGTCGTCATCACCGCCGGCCCCGTCGTCATTCATACTGGGGGCGCTGAACATCTCTCCTGGTTAATTCGCGAAGGCTATGTTCAAGGCCTCCTCGGCGGAAATGCGATCGCCGTCCATGATATGGAACAATCCTGTCTCGGCACCTCCCTCGGGGTGGACATGAAACGAGGAATCGCCGTTCGCGGCGGCCATCGCCACCACCTCAACGTCATCAACACCATTCGTCGTCATGGCAGTATCGCCAAAGCCGTCGAGGCCGGTGTGGTCGATCATGGGGTGATGTATGAATGTGTCAAACATGATGTCCCCTTCGTTCTGGCCGGGTCCATCCGTGATGATGGTCCCCTTCCTGATACGGAAATGGATCTGATTCGCGCCCAGGAACGCTATGCGGAGTTAGTGCGCGGTTCTGATATGATTCTCATGCTCTCGACTATGCTGCATTCCATTGGGGTGGGCAACATGACCCCCGCTGGCGTGAAGATGGTTTGTGTGGATATTAACCCGGCGGTCGTGACCAAACTCAGCGATCGCGGTTCCGTGGAATCGACGGGAGTGGTAACCGATGTGGGCTTATTCTTGAGTCTGTTAGTCAAACAACTGGCGCAATTAACCAGTCCCCTCATCAACGCCTAACTCAAACGGGCCGAGACCCGTCCCAAGATCGTTTCTAAGTCCAAACTGGCGGCGACGGCTGCCAGTTTGCTGGTATCTCGACAATCGGCTAGATGGGGAATGCAGCCTAAGACGCGCACTTGTGTCAGGGATTCAATTAAATCCTGGGGTGTCCATTGTGCAATTTGTTCAGGAGAACGGGGTTCGACGCAGTTGAGGATAATCCCCAGCAGATTGACCTTCATTTGACGCGCGAGGGCCACATTGGCCACGGCTTGGGCGATCGCCCCGAGTTTGACCGGAACCACTAACAGGGTCGGAAGCCGCCAATCTCGGGCCAAATCTGCGACCGTGAGTTCCCGCGTCACCGGAGACCCCAAGCCGCCGAGAAACTCGACCAGGAGGAGATCGCGGCTGTTGCGTAACGCTTGCAACTCCCGCCAAACCTGGCCTAAATCAATCTCCCGTCCTTCCTGTTCAGCGGCCAGTGGGGGCGCTAGGGGGGCTTCAAAAAACTGAGGATTGAGGGATTGGGGGGATTGATCGAGATCAAAGATCTCTTGAAACCACTCGCGATCGCCTACTCCTGACTGAACTGGCTTCATTAGTCCCAACGATTGGTCCGAGAGATGCTGCTGACAATAGGCCAGCAAGGCCCCTGTGAGAATCGTCTTTCCGGTATCGGTATCGGTGCCAGCAATGGCTAAGGTTTTCATGGTTTAATGATGTGCCAGTAATTCCTGATAGAAGGCCAACTGTTTCTGAGCGATCGCCCGGTTGGTGTACTCCGCTAAGGCTCGATGATAGCCCCGTTGGGCCAGTTCTCCGGCTAACTCCGGATTTTCCATTAACTTTAGCAGACAATCCCGCAGGCGATCGGCATCTCCCTCGGGAAAGACCAAGCCACTCTCACCAATGACATGGGGGATTTCTCCGGAGTCAGACCCAATCACCGGAACTCGACAGGCCATGGCTTCGATTAAGACATGACCAAATTGTTCTTTCCAGCCCACCGAGGAGAGCGTTTTAAAGCGATAGGTGGTTTCCGAGGGTAACAGTAAGGTATCTAAAAGATTGATATAGCGAGATACCTGATCATGGGGAACACTCTCAACAAAGGTGAGTTTATCGGCCACCCCCTGCTGTTGCGCCCAAGCCTCCAGAGGGTCTCGCAACGGACCGCGTCCGAGGAGTAACCAACGCCAGGGGCGATCGCCAAGTCCTTGTAGAGCTTTGGCCAGGGTCATTAAGCCCTTCTCTTCTACAAATCGCCCCACAAATCCGACCACAAACTCTTGTGGCTCGATTCCCAATTCTTCTCGCAAATCTAAGACATTTTGAGGACAAAATAACTGTTCATCAACCCCGAGTTGTGGCAACACAGTCATGGCTCCCTTGTAACCATGATCCCGGAGAATCGTCGCCCCATCTTGATTGCCAACCACGACACCATCGGTATGGTTAAGATTATAGCGTTCTAAGGCTGAGAGGGGAAACTTGACCTTATAGGGTAAATTCCACCAGGTAAAAAAGACGTTTTTTGCCTTCAGGTTTAGCAGTCGATTGTAGGTAATAAATTGAGCATATCCCAGAGACTTAGCCCCCTGCTCAACCTGAATAATATCTGGTTTAAACTCTTTTAGAATTCCAAATAAATCCAAGCCAAATGTCAAAAGTCCCTGTTGATTTTTGCTGAAGTTTGAAACAGGAACAACCCGAAAATTTCCTTCATCGACGGGTTGACTTTCGACCAGCTTTTTCTGGACTCCTCCTGGTTTCCAACGCTTGGGAACCACAACCATGACCTCAATATTGGGTTCTAAACGAGCAAGTTCTCGTAATTTCTCACGATTGAGGTCAACAATATAGGTGTGGCTGGCAACTAAAATTTTCATGAGTTTGGCGTGAGTAACAGTCTCGAACAGGGAACTGGGAATCGAATTAGCTTAGCCCAAGGGTTCAAATTTCTCGTCTTGTCGGCTATAGACTTGTCCATCATCCCAGAGGGACTGAATCCAAGTTTTTAGGGCTTTGAGTAATCCCAGTTTATAAAAGGCGAAACGCACTAGAATCTTGACCGGGGAGCCACTTTTGTTGCAGGGAGGATGACCGAGAACATGACAGTCAAACAATTTACTAAAAAAGCGTAAGCATTGTCCAGGGGTTAAATTGTGGAGACCCAAGAAAAAGTGATTGTGGTAAAAGGTGATTTGGTATTGAACCGATTTTGTGCCAATGTCATGACAGCCCCCGGTTTCTTCCCCGAGATGGATGAGGGACGCCTCTGGATCGTACCAAATTTGCCGATTAGTTTTGCGAAATTGCAAACAAAAATCCGATTCTTCGCGCACCGCACTACCGCGATAGCGTTCATCGAAGCGTAGATTAAACTTTTCAAATAACTCGCGACGGAAGGACATATTGCAGCCGCGTGCTGAGAGGACTTGTTGAGGTTTAATGGTGTGGACTAGGTCAATGTGATACCAGGCAATACCGGGGTCCATGGCTTCGGGGGGTAGATCTTCAATTTTTAAGGCCCCGCCGGAGTCGGCCAGTTTCATGCGATCGAAGACGCGGCCGGCGACGGCTCCGATTTCGGGGCGATCGCGGTAATTGCGAGCATGAGTTTCCAAGTAATGGGGTTCGAGTTGTACATCATCATCAATAAAGACGATGATATCCCCGCTGGCTCGCCGCACGGCGTAGTTTCTCGCTCCTGGGAGGCTGGCCCAGTCCACGCAATACCAATCAATTTGGCCCGAGTCGGCTAACTCCTGTAAATAGGTTTGGGTTTCGGGTTCATGTTCGGCGGTTTGGTCGACGACAATGACCTCAAACTGGGGATAGTCCTGTTTGAGGACATCGGCGATGGTGTCCCGGAGAGCCGCTTCGCGGCGAAAGGTGGGAATCACCACAGACATGGATAGGGATGTCACAGTTGGGCTACTCCTTGTCATCGTTTGCGCTTTTTCTTCTTCTTAGTCTTAGCATTTTCGTCCTCATCTAGCTCTCGGGCGGCTCGTTCCTCTACATCCTCTCGCTCCACATCAGGAAGTCGTAGCATCAAGCCGACAATCATCCAGTAATACACGGCGACCGGGTCTACGTCGAGGGGATAGTAGTAGGTTTGATAGCTAATAAAAAATATGAACACCCAGAAGGAGGCGGCATAACTACGCCAAACCTTATCTTTGAGCGATCGCCAGATCTTAAAGCTCGTGACGGTAATGGCGGTCACAAAACCTAAAAAGGCCAGGACTCCCAATGTCCCAATTTCATAAATGAGTTTGGGATAATAGGTCTCAATCAGTCGAGTATCACCAAACATACGAGTTGAGTTGGTCGCTCGTCCCACTCCATAGCCTAAGGGCCGTTGTCCGTGAGATGCATGTTCAGCCTGCTCAGTAATAAAACCAGTTGGTGGTGATGCATTCCAACGGTCAACTGTACTGTCAATCCGTTCTTGAATCACATCAGGAAAGAGAATAAAACTCAGCACAATGAGTAATGCTAAACCACCTACAATTGGAATAAACCGGGCTGGTTTGGAGAGTTGCCCGGTTAAGACTAACATGATCACAATAATAACCGGAACTAATAATAAAGCAATTCGTTGTCCTGAAATGACGGCATTTGCAAACACGAGAGCCATCCCCAGAAAACTAATCAATTGCCAAATTAGAGAGGGATCACTAAAAGCCGAGGCGAAGGTTAAAAATGTGTTGCCAATTAAAAACCAAGCCCATTGCCAAGGTGCAACAAACGTCCCTGGCAAGCGAATCATACCTTGAGAGGGACTATAGACTAATGACCCTCCCACCAAGCATTTTGCATCTAAGGTCGCTTTAAACAACGCATCTCCGGTTAAGTGATCGGTTCCTTTACAGGCCCCTGTTATTAACATCATGTACTGCATCAACCCTAAACCACAGCAGATAATTGCTAGGACAACATGCAAACGAGTAAAACGTAAGAAATCCTTTTTGTTTCGGATCAGATAATAGGTGCAGGTAATCAAGGGAATGTATCCGAGTAAGACCTTCATCCCCAAAATACCCATGAAGAAAAACTTCCCTTCCGGTGGCTTACGAGCCATCGGTCCAGTGGGTGGATTAGCACTGGCAATATGCAAAGGTAGGTTGACCACAAATAAAGTTGCCAAGACAAAACCAATTAAAATAATTAGAGGTTTCTGAATTTGTTTGGGGATGATTATCGGTTTTCCTTTCTTTTTAAGCTCCAAAAAAATAGCCGCCATTGCCGGAAAAGCAAAGCCATCTTTGGCGAGTTGAAAAATAGCATTGCCTCCACCAATCCAATAGGTTACCGTCCCGGCGAAGGGCATATAGATCGTGAACAGCCACAAGGCTAAATATGGATACACAAATGAGATCCATAAAACGGTAATGCCTCCTCCTCCGGCGATCGCGAGTTTGACATCTGCGGCAAAAAACAGGGCGATGCCAACCACGGCTCCCAGCCCCCCTGCTGTTGTAACGGTTTGGATAAAGGCTTGCCGCTCTTTGGCGGCTTGTCGCTTTTGTGCGGCTAACTCTTTTTTACTGAGAACTGGCTCGTCGGGTTTAGCCGCCTGTTGCCCTTTTTTCTTAGATTTTGTTTTCGGCATCGTCTAAAATTAGGTGCGATCACAATAGTCCTAGTGTGAACGGTTATGAACCATCATCGCCAAGCTGCGATGATGTTGAGTATTCACATTACACTTCGGACGTCGACTCCCGAATATCCTCTTGTTCCAGAATAGGAAGTCGTAGAGTTGCCCCGATAATCATCCAGTAGTATATGGCGATAGGGACAACATCTAAGGGGTAGTAGTAGCTTTGGTAGCTAATCAAGAGGATGAACAGCCAGAAGCAGGCGGCATAACATTGCCACCGTTTCTGGGTGAGCGATCGCCATACCCTGAAGGTCACTACTGTAATCACGGTAACAAGACCTAAAAATGCGGCCACCCCCAGGATACCAATTTCATAAAGAAGTTTGGGATAATAGGCTTCGATGAGTCGTGTTTCACCAAAAATTCTCGTTGAGTTCGTAGCCCGTCCTAGTCCATGACCCAAGAGCGTCTTATCTTGAGATACAATTTGTAGTTGATTGGTAATAAAACTGATTGGGGGTGATGCTTGCCACCAATTTATAGCGGCATCGATACGCCCCCGAATAAAATTTGGAAAAAGAATAAAACTAATTCCTGTTATTAGCAAAAGACCCAGAAAGAGCAAAACAGATCTTCGTGGTTTCGATGATAAACCCGTTATAGCTAAAATCAAAATTACGATAAAAGGTGTCAACAGTAAAGCAATTGATTGGCCCGAAATAATTGTGCTAATCAAGATTAATGCCATCGCCAAAAAGCTGATTGAGCGCCACTTCGGCGATGGATCGGCCAAGGCAGATGCCAGCATCAAAAAAGTGTTAGCAATTAGGAACCAAGTCCATTGCCAAGGTGAAACAAAGGTTCCAGGTAAGTGAATTGCATTGTGTGAAGGAGTATAAAGTAATGCCCCACCTACAAAGCATTTGGCATCTACAGTCGCTTGAAAGAGTGCATCTCCGAGTAGGTGATCAGTTCCTTGACACAGTCCTGTTGCCAGCATTGCATATTGTACTAATCCCAGACTACAACAAATCACAGCAAGAACAACATGTAAGCGAGTAAAGCGCCAGAAATCCCTTTTTGTTTGTAACATATAATAGGTACAGGTAATTAAAGGTAAATATCCCAGCAAGATTTTTAGTCCCAATACGCCCATGAGTAGAAAATTTCGTCCAGGGGGATTTGTGTCTGCAAAATTCAAAGGTAAATTAATAGTAAGCAGCGTCAGCAAAACGAGGCTCAGCATAATGATCAGGGGTTTTTTGAGCGCCCGAGGAATAATTAAGGGTTGCTCCTGTTTTGTGAGTCTCCAAAAAATGGAAATCATCGCCGGGATGGCCAGAGCATCTTTTGCTGCTTGAAAAACGATATTTCCTCCGCCAAGCCAATAGGTGACTGTCCCAGAAAAGGGCATATAAATCACCAACAACCATAAGGCTAAATAAGGATGAATGAACGATAGACTAATGACAGTAAGTCCAATACCTCCAGCGATCGCCAACTGCAAATTTGTAATCAGCAACAGAGCTAACCCGACCAAAAATCCCACTCCCACAGCCGGAGCAACCCCCTGCCAAAACGGATATTGCCCTAGGGAAACTAATTTCGAACTCGGGTCTGCTACAGGACGCACAACCGAGTCATCAGAGTCAGGAGTCTGTTCTCGGTTTTGGTCAAAGTTTGAGTTAGACATGATCTGAAACCCTCGTCAATCACGATAGGTGTATAGTGAAATTTAGCAATCAACCAGAATCTAATCAGAGTCAACATTTATGGGAACGATTGAAGGCGAATATCTAGCGAACACACACAATTGTCTGGTGTTAAATCTCTCCCATTAGAGGTCTCGAGTCAAAATCGACTGAGTCTTAAGACGCAGTGAAGCATCCCTATGATGGCAACTGAGACCCTTCAACCCAGCAGCAGTCGTTAAACGTTTGAAATTCCCCTCAATTGGCTCCAATATAGCTTTTCTTATTCAGGACTGTCACCCTTTGATGGAGCGGCGATCGCCACCCGTTTAAGAAATTCCCCGAAATCCTGGCACCCTCAGCGTTTACTATGAGGGATATCTTTTTTTTCGCCTCCCGATGTTTCATGTCTTCGTCTAAACCGTCTTTCCAGGGCCGGATTGCTGAACTTCCCGAAGTACAAGTCGATCCCCAACAGGACTGGTCAACCTCATCTGTATCCCAATTACAGTTTTCCTTAGTTATCCCAACCTACAATGAGCGGCATAACCTGGAAATCCTGATTGAGCAGTTGCGTCAACTCCTCGATCGCCTTCTCAGTCATGACTATGAACTGATTGTCGTGGATGACGATAGCCCCGATCGCACCTGGGAAGTGGCCCAACGCTTAGCGGAGACCTATCCCCAAGTTCGCGCCCTCCGTCGTCAGGGAGAACGAGGACTCTCGACGGCCGTTATTCGCGGCTGGCAGGTGGCCCGGGGTCAAGTTCTCGGAGTCATCGATGCTGACTTGCAGCATCCGCCCGAGATTCTCGAACAACTTTGGCAACAAATCGAACGAGGGGCAGATTTAGCCCTAGCCAGTCGTCATGTCGACGGCGGTGGCGTCAGTGACTGGAGTCTGAGTCGGCGTATTCTCTCCCGAGGCGCTCAACTGGTGGGACTGATCCTCTTACCGGGTGTTGTGGGGCGCGTCTCGGACCCCATGAGTGGGTTTTTTATGGTGCGCCGGAGTGCGATCGCCGAACGGTTTTTAGACCCCATCGGCTATAAAATTCTCATTGAAGTCCTCGGCCGAGGGGATATTTCCTGGATTGGCGAAGTCGGCTATGTCTTCCAAGAACGAGAGCAGGGCCAAAGCAAGGTCACCTGGAAACAGTATCTCGACTATCTGCAACATCTTGGCAAATTGCGGCTGGACTTACTGCCCGTGCAGCGATTTCTGCGCTTTGGACTGGTGGGATTAACCGGGGTTGTCGTCGATTTAGCGGTGTTTTACGTTTTGCGAGAACGTTGGCAGTTGGGGTTAACCCGTAGCGCCATGCTTTCGGCAGAAGTGGCGATTCTTAATAACTTTTACTGGAACGATCGCTGGACGTTCTCCGATTTGTCCCGCCAACAACGGGGATGGCGTAAACAACTCAAGCGGTTCCTCAAATTCAATATCGTCTGTTTAGCCGGCTTAATTCTCAATGTGCTGATTGTGAATATCCTCTTTAACCTACTTGGGGTCAACGACTATCTCTCGAAACTGCTGGCGATCGCCCTAGTGACACTTTGGAACTTCAGCATTAACCTAAAACTGAGTTGGCGGGTCACCGATGTCAGCGACCCTTAACCGAGTCTATTGGCCTAATACCCCTGTTTGCACCGTGAGGGTTTCTGTTGTCCCGTTGCGGGAGACCTCCAGAGTGAGGCGATCGCCCACCCCGACGCGGGACACCGCCTCTTGCACCGCCTCAGCGGAGGTCACCGACTCGCCATCAATGCGGCGAATCACGTCTCCAGAGCGTAATCCACCCTGGTCCGCCGGAGAACCGGGCATCACTTGCACAATTAAGACCCCTTCGTCGACCTCAATGCGAAAACTTTGATTGGGATTACGGTTGAGATTTTCTTTCACCTGAGGAGATAGAGTGACCATTTGAATCCCCAAAAAGGGATGCTCAACCTGACCATCTTCAATGAGTTCCTCAGCTATACGAGCCACCGTATTGATGGGAATGGCAAATCCTAACCCCTGAGCATTTTGGATAATGGCCGTGTTCATACCGACCACACGACCCTCCTGATCCAAAAGCGGCCCCCCAGAATTGCCGGGATTAATAGCGGCATCTGTTTGAATGAAATCAACCCGTTTGTCGGCCACACCGACCTCACTACTAGAGCGGCCAATGGCGCTAATAATGCCGGTGGTGACCGTATTATCGAGTCCGAGGGGATTTCCAATGGCGATCGCCCATTCCCCCGGTTGTAGTCCCTCACTGTCACGCAAAGTGACCGCCGGAAGATCCTCGGCTTCAATCTGAACCACGGCCACATCCGTCACCGGGTCAGATCCCAAGACGCGGCCCTCAAAACTCCGGCCATCTCGCAGCGTCACCGTCACCGAATCGGCCCCATCAATGACATGAGCATTGGTAACAATTTTGCCATCGGAGCTGAGGATAAAGCCCGATCCCGCCCCCTGTTCGATACGTTCCTGGGGCGCATTGGGCGTCTGAAAGCCAAAAAACTGGCGAAACATCGGATTATCGAATTGAGGCGGGAGCGATCGCGCTGTCACCGTGCGCTCAGCATCAATGCGAACCACCGCCGATCCCACCGTACTCACCACCTCAGCCACAAAGTTCCCCGGAGGCGGTATGGCTGAGTTGTCTGTATCCGGGGTCATTACGGGGGCCTGGGGACTTTGTCGGTCGGCCCTTTGTCCCGACGTGGGACGAGATCCCGAGTTGACATCATCCGTCAGCGATCGCGACGAGAACGCTTCAGTGGCCCCCCAGACAACACCGCCTCCGAGGAGGAACACGACAAGATAAGACAGGAGCGATATTTTACGCCCCGGAGACTCCGGCGGTGTTCTCTTGTGATCGTCAGATCCATAACCTTGGGATGGGTTGCGCATGGTATCCTATGGGAGCTTGCGGCATCGTCAAAAGAAGAAAGTCAGTCCAAGTCTTGTAACTGGTGATGTGAGGAGTGAGGGGATTAGAGGAACTGACCCATCATGCTTGGACTGACTTGTAGACTAAGATAAACCCTTGATGTGACGCTCGTGTGACACTTAGATCTCACAGATGTGACCCCTCTGGCTCAAGAGTTCGTTTAATGGATAGATGCCTCTCATGTTAGCTCAGGGTTTGTACTCCCTCAATGACTTGCAACAGCTCATCGAGGGCGATGGCGATCGCTGGCGGCCCCTTGTCTTTACCAATGGCTGCTTTGACCTGTTGCACTGTGGCCATGTGCGTTATCTTCAGGCCGCCAAAGCCCTTGGGCGATCGCTAATTGTCGGGGTCAATAGCGATCGGTCCGTCGCCGCCCTCAAACCGCCGGCCCCCGGACAACCGCCCCGTCCCATTATCCCGGACATCGAGCGGGCAGAAGTGCTGGCCGCCCTCAAACCCGTCGATGGGGTCTTTATTTTTCCGGAAACCACGGCGATGGCCGCGATCAATCTCCTACGGCCGGACATTTATGTCAAAGGGGGGGATTACTGTCCCGATACTCTCCCCGAGGCCCCAACCGTGCGCGCCTATGGAGGAGAGATTCACCTGATCGAGATTGAGGTTCCCCAATCCACCACTCACATCGTCCGTCGTATTCTGGGAGAATAAAGAGGACAATAAGAAGTCCCTGTGATACATAAGGTCCAGACCATGATGATCGATCCGACGCTTGCCCAGGATATGTCTTTAGACTCTGACTGTAACCTTGACTATACCCCCCTCCAAGACCTGCTCGCCCAAGAGAAGTTTGAAGAAGCCGATCGCCTCACCCGTGAATTGCTCTGTGAAGCCGCCAGCGAGGGGGCGGCGGCCCGCAAATGGCTCTACTTTACCGAAGTTTCCCTCATCCCAGTCACCGATTTACAGACCATTGACCGTCTGTGGGTGACCTATTCCGACGGGAAATTTGGCTTTTCCGTGCAACGTCAACTTTGGCTAACCGTCAAACAAGACTGGGATAAACTCTGGCCCCGTATGGGCTGGAAAAATGGCAATAGTTGGACGCGCTATCCCCAGGGCTTTACCTGGGATCTCAGTGCGCCGAAGGGGCATCTACCACTTTCAAATCAACTGCGTGGGGTGCGAGTGTTAGCTGCACTCTTTAACCATCCCGCTTTTCGTTAATGCCTCGTTTTTGAGGTCGCGCCTCGTCCAGTGTAGGGCGATCGCGACATCAGAATCGATTTTGGTGCGATGATGATGCCAACAGATTCTATGACCGATTTGGCCCCAACCTCCAACGCTCTGGCCGCACTTCGTGATGGCGGTGTCCTGGATCTCAACTCGAAGCGCGTCTTACAAACCGCCGTCGATACAGTCGCCGAGGCCCTCGATCTGCCTCTGGCTTGGGTCAGTTTGCTCGATGAGCGCGGCCAAGGGATTCATGTCCAACGCCTCAACTCCGACGATTCGACCTTGTCTTTGTCCGGGTGCGATCGCTGCGATGAGTCCTCTCAGTTTTGTCCTCAGGTCGTTGAGACACAACAACCCCTGGTGATTCGCGATGCCGCTCGAACCCCTGAATATGCCAATCAGCCCCTAGTACAACAGTCTGGAATTCGGGCCTATTTAGGTGTTCCCTTAATCGATGAGCGGGGGGACTGTTTTGGGACTTTGGCCGTCATCGATACCGCGCCGAGATCCTTTCGCCTGCATGAAATCACCCTCATGGAACTGGCCGCTGAGTCAGCCATGCTGAAGCTCGATATCGCGTCGCGGGGTCGCTCCCCGAGCGCTAAAGTCGAGCCAGCACCCCTCCCGGCAGATGATCACGCCTCCGCCTCCGCCTCAGCGGTCCAAACCCAACTCCTGGACCGATTTCTGCAAGACTTGCGAACCCCCTTAACCTCAGTTATGGGGATGACCAGCGTCCTCAACCGAGAAATTTATGGCCCCCTGCGCCGTAAACAAAAAGAATATCTCGACATCATTCACAATAGCGGCCAGTATATGTTGGCCATGGTGGAGGAGATTCTTATGCTACGGGAGTTGACGGCCTTGGACTCAAGTCTATCCGTGTCGCCTGTGGACTTAGATATGCTCTGCCAACAGGTGCTCAACATTCTCGAACCCTTGGCCAACCGCCGTGAGCAACAACTGAACGTCTCGATCGAAGAGAGCGATCGCCGTTGGACCCTAGATAAGGCTAAATTTCAGCAACTGCTCTATCACTTGGTGGCCCATCTGATTCAGCATAGTGATCTCGGGGCCAGGCTGCAACTGCGGGTTCGACGCTGTTCCCCGAGCCAGCTTGAGTTATCGTTAGCCTCTTGCCAATCCCCCGATGGGGAAACCTTACCCGAGAGTGAATTGGAACGCTTTGGACTAACCTCGACCACAGCCGCCCCGTCAGTCCGAGGAGGATCATCGCTGCGGGAGGTCAGTCTGTTTGGTAAACTGCAAGCAAAGCCGATGCAGGCCGATGACCCCGAGTTAGGGTTGTTCTTTGCCTGCCAACTGGTTCACGTCCAGCAAGGAACCTTGACGATCCGGGGATCGGCAACAGAAGGCTATCGCTATGTTGTCCGATTGGGCGATGGCTGAGCTGAGCTGAGCTGAGATTCCCATGACTAAGCCCCCCCTGTGCGGTAAATTGGAGAGTATGTATAACGACGACCTCGGCACGATTGACAGTAAAAATAATCTTGAGAGTCCTCTGGATCGCTTGGGGGCGGCTGATGCCGATGACGCCGCTCGCCCCGATCCCGAGGCCATGTTGCCGTTGCTAGATGCGCCGGAAACGCCACAGCGGATGTTGGCGGCCCGCGCCTTCTGTGAGCTGCATGATGAACGGGCCATTCCCAAGTTGATTAGTCTACTAGAGGATGCCTGTCCGTTGGTGCGTGTCAGTGCCTCCTATGCGTTGGGACGTAATACCCATGCCGATGCCGTTGAGCCTCTGATTGCTCGCTTACAGGATTGGAATGGTTATGTTCGCAAAGGGGTGGTCTGGGCCTTAGGTAACTGTGGCGATCGCCGCGCCTTAGAGCCGCTGGTGGAAGCTTTAACAACCGATATTCCCGCCGTTCGCCTCTGGGCCGCCAGTTCCTTGGGGCAGTTGGCTAAAGTGGGCTATGAGACCATTGTCAGTGCTGTTCCGCCTTTGATTGAAGCCCTGCGAAAAGACCCGGTTTCAGCGGTTCGTAGTAATTGTGCTTGGGCGTTGGGGCAAATTTGCCGCGAATTGCCCTCCAATGTGGTGTACGCCGGGGCGATCGATTCCCTTCTCGAAGCCCTCGAAGATGACGACGATATGGGCGTTCGCGAGGATGCTCGCTCCTCCCTACTACGAGTCGGCGATCCCCGAGGCTTGCAGGTGATTGAAGACTTAGAACGAGATGGCTGGATTTAACGGCGGCTGAGTTTGAGATTGAGCAGTGAGAAGCCTAACACCGCCAGGAATAAGACTAAGCCGATGGCACAAGCATAGCCAATTTCGAGGCGATCGAAGGCTTGTTCATAGAGATAATAGACAATAGTTTTGGAGCGGTTGCGTGGTCCCCCTTGGGTCATAACATAGACCTCTTCAAAGACTTTCAGGGCCGATAGGGCAGAAATCGTCCCCACCAGCAACAGATAGGGGCGCATCAGGGGAATGGTGATATCCCAATGTTTCCGCCAGCCGTGGGAACCATCCAAGGCCGCCGCCTCGTAGAGTTCGCCGGGAATCCCCTGTAAGCCGGCCAGATAGATGACCATGTAATAGCCCAATCCCTTCCAAACCGTCACCGCCATGACACTAAACAGAGCCAGTTGGGGACTCGTCAGCCAAGGAACCCCAGGAAGTCCTAGAACTTGTAAAATCTGATTGAAGAGTCCGGTCTCCCCATAAAGATATTTCCAGGCTAATCCCGCCACCACCATCGAGACAATGACTGGGGTATAGTAGGCGGCGCGAAACCCAGCGATTCCCCGCAGTTGACGGTTAACCAAAATGGCTAACATTAGGGGAAGAGTCACCAAGAGGGGAACAACACAAAGCAGATAGAGAAGGGTTTGACGTAGAGTTTGCCAAAAGATCGCATCTTGCCAGAGTCGCCGAAAGTTTGTGAAGCCCACCCATTGGGGGAGTTGCGTTAGATCGTACTCATAGCGCGTGAAACTGAGGAGGACCGCCTGGGCTGTCGGTAAAAATACCGTTAAAATGAGGAGAACTCCAGCCGGGAGGAGGAATAAATAGGGGGTCAGACGCTGTTTGAGGGTCGGGTCGAGCATCGGCGATCGCAATTCCACAATGTCCTAGTTTATCCTCTTCTCCCTCTAAGATGAGCAAGATGAGCCAACCCAGTCGTCAACTCCAGGACCAGACTCAGAAACTCCGCCAACAGTTACAAGAGGCGGCCCATGCTTACTATGTCCTCGATGCTCCCATTATGGAAGATGAGGTGTACGATCGCCTCTACCGAGAACTGCAAGCGATCGAACAGGAGTATCCGCAACTCATCTCCCCCGATAGCCCCACCCAGCGCGTCGGGGATAAACCGTCAGCCCAATTCCAGTCAGTTCGCCACAATATCCCCCTCTATAGCCTCGATAACGCCTTTACGATCGCAGAATTTGCCAAATGGCAAGATCGCTGGCAAAACTTGCTCGATGAGGCGATCCAACCTGAGTATATCTGTGAACTGAAAATTGATGGATCTGCCCTGGCCCTGACGTACGAAGATGGCCTGCTGACGCGGGGAGTCACCCGAGGCGACGGAGAAACTGGGGAAGACATCACGCCAAATGTGAAAACCATTCGCTCAATTCCCCTAAGACTCCGGGGTGAGACGATTCCGCCCCAGGTGGAGGTGCGGGGGGAAGCCTTCCTCCCCCTAGAGACGTTTGAACGTCTCAACGCCGAACGTCAGCAGAACCAGGAACCGCTGTTGGCGAATCCTCGCAACGCAGCGGCGGGAACCCTGCGACAACTTGATCCTCAAATGGTCGCCCAACGCCAGCTTCAGTTTTTCGCGTATACCCTTTATATCCCCAGTGACGAGGGCGATCGCCCCTTCCCCACTCACCAAGACGCTTTACAACGGCTGCAAGACTTTGGCTTTCAGGTCAATCCTCACCGCCAACTGGCTCATAGTCTTGAGGAGATTCAGGCCTATTATGAGCGTTGGGAACAAGACCGGCGAGATCTGCCCTATCTCACCGATGGGGTGGTGGTGAAACTCAATGAGATTAGCCTGCAACATCGCCTCGGTTTCACGCAAAAAGCCCCTCGCTGGGCGATCGCCCTCAAGTATCCCGCCGAGGAAGTCCCGACAACGGTTGCATCCGTCAGCTTCCAAGTGGGGCGTACGGGGGCTGTCACCCCGGTGGCTAACCTGAACCCAGTCCAACTGGCGGGAACCACGGTGGCGCGGGCCAGCCTTCACAACGGCGATCGCCTACGGGAATTAGACTTACATATCGGAGACACCGTGGTGGTTCGCAAAGCTGGGGAAATTATTCCCGAGGTGGTGCGAGTCCTGCCTAAATTGCGTCCAGAAGGGGCGCAAGCGGTGCAAATGCCAAATCACTGCCCCGAGTGCCAGGAAGCCCTGTTTAAGCCCCAAGATGAGGCGGTCACGCGCTGTATCAATCGCTCCTGTCCTGCTATTTTGCGGGGGGCGCTGAAGCATTGGGGAAGTCGTGGGGCCTTGGATATTGATGGCTTAGGGGAGAAACTGATCGCTCAACTGTGCGATCGCCGTTTCCTGAACTCGGTCGCCGACCTCTATCGCTTACGTCCCGAGGATTTGAGCCATTTAGAGCGCCTTGGGTCTAAATCAGCCACAAAGCTCGTCGAGTCAATACAGCGGTCCAAACAACAACCCTGGTCACGAGTTCTCTATGGGTTAGGGATTCGTCATGTGGGGGCGGTGAATGCGCAAACCCTGGTGGAGCGCTTTCCCACGGTAGAAGCCTTAGCCGAGGCCAGTTTAGATGAGATGGCCGAGATTAAGGGAATTGGCCCCGAAATTGCTGGAGCGATTTGTGAGTGGTTTGAGGTTCGGGCCAACCGTGACCTCATCGAACACCTGCAAGAGGTTGGCGTGACTCTAGCCGCCCAGGACTCCCCGACAAGCGTCACTCACTCAGAAGCCGTCGCCGCTCAACCTCTAGCCGGCCAAACCCTCGTTCTCACGGGAACCCTGCCCAGTCTGACACGTAACGAGGCGAAAACTCTCATCGAACAGGCTGGGGGAAAAGTGACGGGTTCCGTCAGTTCCAAAACTAATTATGTGGTGGTGGGGGAAAACCCCGGTTCCAAACAAGCCAAAGCCGAAAAATTGGGAATCCCGCAACTCTCGGAAGCGCAGTTACGAGAATTGCTGGACTCTTAGCGGGGATGTCAGGGGTCAGTTATTGAGAATTTTGGGTCTAAAACCCCGTCCTTCTAGGACGGCTTTTGACAATCCTGTTTTTTTGTGCCAAGATTGTTCGTACAACCGATGCCAACGGTGCGATGCTTGTTCTTGAGTTCAAAATCAAAGGGAAGCCCCACCAATACGCGGCGATTGACGAAGCGATCCGAACCGCACAGTTCGTTCGTAACAAGGCACTGCGCTATTGGATGGATACTCCTGGGGTCAACAAATACGACCTTAACAAGTACTGTCGGGTACTCGCTCA
>NZ_JAWOCL010000167.1:0-5690 GCF_046483825.1 Sodalinema sp. | reverse complement strand
GTTTCATCACAGCCAGCCTGTTGATTGATGCGAACAATCAACAGGCTGGCTGTGATGAAACCGCATCGTTTGATGTCAAGCTAGGGCAATTATCCCAGGTTAACCGGCTGGGTTCATAAACTCTCAGAAACCGGGTTTCTTTCTTAAATCTTTATGAAAGAATCGAGATGCTGCCAGAAACCCGGTTTCTTTGTCAGCGGCTCAAAACGCAGTTTCTCCCCAGAAACACTGAGTTATAATTATCCCGAGACTCCCATCATTTAAACATTCACCCCTAACAATGATCCGGCTACCCACTCAAAATCAGCCCCAGGCGATCGCAACACGAGTCAGCCGCTTGAGTATCGATGAAACCTGGGTTCGGGTCACCTGGAATGAGTACCTGCGTGCCTTGGAAGACTCGGCCCAGGTTAAGTCCAAGGGCTATTATACTCATGGACGAATGCACATCGATCTGCAACTCCCCGTCAGCTTCGATCAGAGTAGCGACCAAAGTATCATGTCCCTAGCTATTAACCTATACAGCATTTTGA
Source organism: Sodalinema sp. (assembly GCF_046483825.1). Taxonomy (NCBI): domain Bacteria; kingdom Bacillati; phylum Cyanobacteriota; class Cyanophyceae; order Oscillatoriales; family Oscillatoriaceae; genus Sodalinema; species Sodalinema sp. The sequence continues at coordinate 5,157 of NZ_JAWOCL010000167.1, read as the reverse complement.
AAGGCATTCCCTTTCGAGAACTAGATAACTGTTCCTTCCGTAAAACCGCAGAGGTGGAATTTCAGCCGGATTTAGCCTATTATGTTGGGTCTCAAGCGATCGCCATTCCGAGTAGCACCGGAATTGTCCATCTCGAAACCTATCCAGTCCCCAACTTAGTCGTAGACGTCGCCAAATCCTCCCTCCTTGACGATCGCACGGTCAAGCGGTTTCTCTACGAAGAAGTGGGAGTTGCTGAGTATTGGATTGTCGATGTAGAAACCGCCCAAGTTTTAGCCGATCAAATGAGCGATCGCGGTAGCCTGAGAATTGACAGTTCCCTCATCTGTCCGGGACTAGACATCGCCATCCTTGATGAAACCCTACAACGCAACCGCCATCAGGATCAGTCCCAGGTGGGGGCTTGGTTAATGGCCCAATTTCAAGCGGCAACCTAATAACCAATACCCCTCAAATAATGACGCTAAAATGCTAAAATAAGGATGAAAATTTTGCTCATAGAAGATGACGATCGCATCGCTAACCCCTTAGCCGAAGCCCTCCGCGATCGCCGTTACGTTGTCGAAACCGCCACCGACGGACGCTCAGGCCTAGAACTCGCCGAAGCCTTCGAGTATGACCTGATCCTACTCGATGTGATGTTGCCTGAACTCGATGGCGTGAGCCTCTGTCGCCAGTTGCGCGATCGTGGCCGCACCACCCCAGTCCTCATGCTGACCGCTCGCGACAGCAGCGGCGACAAAGTGCTGGGCTTAGATGCCGGGGCCGACGATTATGTCGTCAAACCCTTCGATGTAGCCGAATTACTGGCCCGAGTACGGGCGTTGCTGCGACGGGGCAACAGCCAACCGTCCCCAGTGTTAACCTGGGAAAAACTGCATCTTGATCCGAGCCGCCTACAAGTGCAGTACAACGAGGTCCCCCTCAGCCTCACCCCCAAAGAATACGGCTTAGTCGAGTTGTTCCTACGCAATCGCGGCCGGGTGGTGACGCGAGATCTCATTTTCGATCGCCTCTGGTGCTACGACGCCGATATTCCCGACGAAAATACCATCAACGCTCATATGCGCCGTTTACGGAAAAAACTACGAGCCGCCGGCGCACCCCCCGATCTCATCGAAACCCTCTATGGCATTGGTTACCGACTCAACCCCAACCTCGAATCCGCAATTTAACGCCATTGGAACTCGCCTATTGCTGTCCTATCTGGCTGTAACGACGACCATTTTGGGCCTTTCCGGCATTTGCGTCTATCAAGTCCTCTCCCAACGCCTACAACAGCAACTCGATAACCACTTAGAAAGCCTAGCCCAAACCGCCGCGCGAACCTTACCCGTGGTGCGTCACGAGTTTGAAGAACACCTCGAAGACGCTGAAGACGAAGTTTGGCAAGAACGCAATAGCCAGGTGTTCCGACTCGAATCTGGCAACCCCATTCGTCCCGTCAGCGATGGCGATGGGTCCGAGACGATCGCTCAAATCACCCTTCCGAACAACCTCTCGGAGTTGATGGACAAATATCGCCAGGAGGGGATTTTCGAGGTTCCTTCAGACTATCTGCGCTCCCACTCTCAGGGAGTGGAGTGGTTTAACCCTCAGCGTCGCTTGATGGTGCGCGAGGGGGATCTCTTCCCCACCTGGGAGATTGCCGAGACCATTCCTGAAACGGGAGTCAAACAGCAACATGACAAGCTGCGCTCCTATACGATTCCGGTGATGGGGGAATATCGCGATGTTCCGCAACTGGTGGGATATATCCGTGCCAGCGAATCGACGGAGATGTTCGACGCGGAGTTACAGCGGTTGCGCTGGGGGTTGGGGATTGGCAGTGTAGTGGCCTTAGCCTTGACCGCCATCGGCGGAACTTGGCTGACGCGAGAGTCTCTCAAACCCGTCGAACGCAGTTTCGATCGCCTACGACAGTTTACCGCCGATGCCTCCCATGAGTTGCGATCGCCCCTAACCGCCATAAAAACCTCCGTCTCGGTGATGCAACATCACCCCGAACGCATTCACCCAAGCGATACCCAGAAAATCGCGGCCATTATCAGTGCAGCGGATCAAATGTCGGAATTAGTGGAAGATTTACTATTACTCGCTCGTATAGACGATGGGGGCCAGGAGGAGCGACGGGTCATTTCTCTCGATGAAGTCCTCGACGATGCGATCGAACCGTTGCTATGGCTCGCTCAAAACAAGAGAGTTATCTTTGATTACACCCCACCGTCCGAGGGAGAACTCCTCGTCAGGGCTAACGGCGGCCACCTGCGGCGTTTATTTGCCAATCTTGCCGAAAATGCCCTGCAATATACCCCTGAAGGGGGACAAGTGACCGTGCAGGTGATGCGTCAGCAACAAGACGTCCTCGTGAGCGTCCGCGACACCGGAATCGGCATCGCGGCGGCGGACATCCCGCACCTGTTCGATCGCTTTTGGCGGGCAGATAAGGCGCGATCGCATCGTCACGGTGGCACAGGATTGGGGTTATCCATCGCTCAAACCATCGCTCACGGTTATGGGGGTCAGATCACCGTGTCATCTAAGCTGGGACAAGGAAGTTGTTTTCAGGTGCGTTTACCCTTGGCGAACACCACTCGTTCGAGCCCAGGGACGTTCAGAATTTTGTAACTTTCTTGGTCTAAGGTCTTAAACGTGGCACGGGTGCAATCCTACGGATGGTCTCTCAATATGAGTGAGTCCAACGGACCCGTGACGTCATCTTTCGCTATGATTTCACCTTTTTGGTCTGACACTTTGGAGTCTTATTCATGAACCCTCGCACCCTCAGAAACCTGCACCGCAAACTGGCCCCGATTGTTTTTCTACCCTTGTTCGTCACGGCGTTCACAGGAGTGGCCTACCGCATCGGTAAAACCTGGTTCGGCGGGTCCGACAATTTCGGCGATGTCATGATGTATATTCATCAAGGAACCTATCTGGGATCGCAACTGCGCCCGGTGTATGTGCTGTTAAATGGGTTAGGCTTAGTGGCGATGGTCGTTAGTGGTGTGGTGATGACTGGCATCTTCCGGGGGTCTCGCCACAGGAAAGCTCAAGAGTAGAGGGTTAAGGAGTCTCAACGGCGATCTGGGTGTGTTTGCGGCCATGATCTTGGAGGACACTGTGTTCAAGCCTTTTCTCAACCCCCCATCCAGCCAGCCCATGGAAACGCCCTTACAGGAAACTCGCACCAGTGCCTTCGTCGCTGAATTCATTACCAACAGCGGTCACTTTCTCTTACTCAACGCCCTGTCGGAAATCTCCTTAATGGGGTGGTGGGACTATCTCACCTACCCTGGACATTACCTAATTATCGCCGCCATGCTCATACAGGCGGCTTATCTCTCCCGAAGGACAGCCCATCACTTTTGGGGCAACTTCATTGGGGCAGCCATGTATACTCTGGTGGATTTTCCCCTCGAAGGTTGGGAGTTTTTCGGCGAACCCAATCATCTGGTCTTGTGGGCATTTGCTGGGGCGATCGCCGTATTACAAGGTTTGCGCTTTCACGGGTTCCCTCAGGCATTCCGTTGGATTGTTCCCCTCGAAAGCTTAGTCCGAATTGGGATGTTTATTGCCCTCTATGTTGCCCTGAAGCTGAAGTCGGAAAATCTCGCGGTCACCTGGGACAATATCACTAACTTTACCCAACTTTCCCATCACCAGTTTTTAGTGGAAGCTCTGTTACTAATTGGGCTGTTTGTGGGGCTTCAAACCCTTCAGGTGATGGTGCAGCGTCGCCAACTTCAAGAGACGGCCTTGGTGTTGCAGAATTTGGCCCGTTGGGGGTTGGGAACGTATGCCGTGGATGCAGCGATGAATGACCCTCGTCAGTTACGGTTTCAGCGACGAGAACGGACGTTTGTGTTTATGGATGTGCGCGGCTTCACCCAGTGGTGCGAACAGACGTCTCCCGATGAGGTGGCGGCCACTCTCAATCAGTATTATCAGACCGTTGAACCGGCAGCAACGAGTTTTCAGCCCTTGCGAGTGAGTTTGACCGCCGATGAGGTGATGGCAATTTATCCCACGGTCGAACAGGGAGTAGGCGGCGCTATGGCGATGCAGGAGGCCGCCCAACGGGTGTTATCGCCTCTGGGGTTGGGAGCCGGTTGTGCGGTGCATTCTGGAACGGCCATTGAGGGGTTGTTTGGCGGGGAAGACTCCCGCACTTATACGGCGATTGGCGATGTGGTGAATACTGCGAAACGTTTGGAAAGTTCGACTCCGGCGGGAGAAATTACGATTTCGCGATCGGTGTTCGAGGCTCTCGGCGGAGGGGATCGCTTGCGGGTGAAATCGCGATCGCCCATCGCCGCTAAGGGTAAGACGGAACCCCTGACGGCTTGGCAACTTCTAGGCTGGCAACCCTAGGGGGGTCACGATTGTTGGACATTGCGGGTCATTCTACGATTTATCAATTTGAGGTGGTTTAGCGATAAATTGCGATCGCATTGAACCCAATCATGGCTGCCTCAGTCCAAACCCTTAGAGCAGTGGCTTAACGGATTGCTCCAGCGCCTAAATATGATTGTCTTTCACGGGAACCAAGCCGCTGATGGTCATATTTATCGCTTAATCGTGTTTAATTTTTTAGAAATCAACAATGTTAGAACTTTTCTTTGCCCATGTCTCCCCACAGCCGGATGTGACCGTCACCCCGACGGCTATGGTCCAGGAGATCACAGCAAGCGATCGCCATCTGGGGGTCACAGAACTCCGTTCCCCGAATGCGATCGCCGACGTATCCCAGGGAAGCGGTTGGCCAGGAGCGTCTTTCTCAACAGACTTATCCATCGATGATCGCACGGCACTTCCCGTCACCGCGTCCAACACCGACCCACTGACGGGAACGACCCTTGATGAGAGCGAACGGGCAGACCTTCTTTATTGAGAATTTTGGGTCTAAAACCCCGTCCTTCTAGGACGGCTTTTGACAATCCTGCTTTTTTGTGCCAAGATTGTCCGTACAACCGATGCCAACGGTGCGATGCTTGTTCTTGAGTTCAAAATCAAAGGGAAGCCCCACCAATACGCGGCGATTGACGAAGCGATCCGAACCGCACAGTTCGTTCGTAACAAGGCACTGCGCTATTGGATGGATACTCCTGGGGTCAACAAATACGACCTTAACAAGTACTGTCGGGTACTCGCTCA
>NZ_JAWOCL010000151.1:0-6801 GCF_046483825.1 Sodalinema sp. | reverse complement strand
CTCAACAAATTTCCTTTCAACCTCATTGGCGTACCCACAGAACCGTTCCTGATTCCCACCCGCAAACTCATTCCCCCCCTAGGAGGGGTTGACATTTCCCCCATTATCTGGGTGGGGATTTTCAGCCTCATCCGAGAACTGTTGTTAGGGCAACAGGGGTTGATCACGATGATGCGTTAGGGAATAGGGAATAGGGAATAGGGAATAGGGAATAGGGAACAGGGAACAGGGAACACCGGAACTGGGAACGGGGAACGGGGAACAGGGAACAGGGTTTGCCTCTTGCCTCTTGCCATCCCCTCCTGGGAGGGGTTAGGGGTGGGTTATGCCTCTTGCCTTTTGCCTCTTGCCTTTTTTTGCCCCCTAATCTCGATCCTTCGCCATAAACTGTTCCACAAAATTGGTGTAGACTGTGCCACCGAGAAACTCGGGGCTGTCGAGGATTTTTTGGTGAAAGCCTATCGTGGTGGGAATGCCGGTGACGGCACATTCTCGCAGGGCGCGTTTCATGCGGGCGATCGCCTGTTCGCGAGTTAAGCCCCAGACAATGAGCTTACCAATAAGAGAATCGTAATAGGGGGGAATCTCATAATCCGTATAGACATGGGAATCGACCCGTACCCCAATCCCACCGGGGGGAAGATAGCCGCTAATGCGTCCGGGATGGGGGCGGAAGTTGCGATCGGGATCTTCGGCGTTGATGCGACATTCGATCGCATGGCCCCGTAACTCCACCTGATTCTGATTAACCGGCAGTTTTTCCCCTTGGGCCACCAAAATTTGAGCCGCAATTAGATCTAAGCCACAAATCGCCTCAGTGACCGGATGTTCCACCTGAATCCGGGTGTTCATCTCCATAAAATAGAAATTCCCCGAACCATCGAGGAGAAACTCCACCGTTCCCGCCCCCACATAGTTAATGGACTTGGCCACCTTCACCGCCGCTTTACCCATCCGTTGCCGTAACTTGGGATCAAGGGCAGGACTGGGGGCTTCTTCGAGGAGTTTCTGATGTCGTCGTTGAATCGAACAATCCCGTTCCCCCAAGTGAATCACATTGCCATGTTGATCCGCGAGAATCTGAAACTCAATATGGCGCGGTCGTTCGATGAACTTCTCCAGATAAATTCCGGGATCACCAAACGCCGCTTCCGCCTCCCCTTGGGCTGCCAGAAACAGTTTCGGTAACTCTCCGGCATGACGGACAAAGCGCATTCCTCGGCCACCCCCACCAGCCGTCGCTTTCACCATCACCGGATAACCAATCTTGTCCGCCAGGGACAGGGCTTCTTTTTCATCATGAAGGAGGCCATCACTCCCCGGAACCGTGGGAACCCCGATTTGTTTCATAGTTTCTCGGGCCGTGGATTTGTCTCCCATCTGTCGCATCGAGTCGGGAGAGGGGCCGATAAAGGCAATTTGGTGATCGGCGCAAATTTCGGCAAAGCGGGCATTTTCGGCCAGGAAGCCATAGCCGGGATGGATGGCCGTGGCATTGCGGGTTAGGGCCGCTGAGATGATGTTGGGAATGTTGAGATAGCTTTTATTACTCGACGGTTCGCCAATGCAAACGGCTTCATCGGCCAGTTGCACATGGAGGGCATGGCGATCAACGGTGGAATAGACGGCGACGGTGGCAATGCCCATCTCCTCGCAGGTTCGGAGGATACGGAGGGCGATTTCACCTCGGTTAGCAATGAGAATTTTCGAGAACTGCATCTTTGAGTGTCTGGGGCAACGGGGAACGAAAACAACCGCAGCAGGATCGGATGAAAAAAAATGAAAAAAAATTTTTCATCAAATGTGGCGCAACTGTCCACAGTTATGCTAAGTTATCATAGTGCGGTTAACCAAGGTTAGCGGTACAAGCGCCACGCGGATGTGGTGGAATTGGTAGACACGCACGCTTGAGGGGCGTGTGGAGCAATCCTTGCGAGTTCGAGTCTCGCCATCCGCATTGCAATCTACCCATCTGTGCCTCAACAGATTCTAAGAAAGGGATGGCTGTGAAGCTATCCCTTTTTTGGTGATTGATGCCAAAGCGGTGCGTTCGGGCAAGTCGGGGCGAAAAATTTTTCGCCCCTACGATGCCGGAACACACCCTATCCCTCTTGCCTCTTGCCTCTTGCCTCTTGCCTCTTGCCTTTCCCCATGTCTGATCCCCTACAACAACTCTTCTCCACCATCTGCGATCGCCGCGACAATCCCAGCGAGGAATCCTATACCTGTAAACTCCTCGCTGGAGGAGACAATAAGATTTTGAAGAAAATCGGCGAAGAAGCCGCCGAAGTGGTCATGGCTTGTAAAGATGATGACCCGGATGCGATCGCCTCAGAAGTCGCAGATCTGCTTTACCATACTCTTGTTGCCATGGCCCACCATCATGTCGATGTCGATGCGGTCTATCAACACCTCGAGGCCCGCCGACGCTAACTCACTTTCGGAGATTTGCCGATGTCTCTCGACGTTACAGCAGGCGAAGCCCTGATCCAAAACAACTTAGAGAAATTTCTCTTAGTTCTCTCCGTCTCCCTCACCGTCGCCACCCTGTCGCGAACAGTGAGCTGGATGCGGCAAATACCCTACACCCTATTATTGGTCATCGTCGGGGTCTTCCTCGCCTTTGAAGATGTCCGTTTGGTGAATTTGTCGCCGGAACTCATTTTGGAGATTTTCCTGCCCCCCTTGCTCTTTGAAGCCGGTTGGAACCTCCATTGGAAGAACCTCAAAAAAGATTTATTCCCCGTCACCTTGTTCGCCATCGTTGGGGTGATGATTTCCATCTTTGGCATCGGCTGGATGCTGGCCAGTTTCACGGCCATTCCTCTACCCGTCTGTTTGTTGGTGGGGGCGAGTCTCTCTGCCACCGATCCGGTGTCTGTGATTGCCCTATTTCGTGAGTTGGGAGTGGGGGAACGGCTGACGACGTTGATGGAAGGGGAAAGTCTGTTTAACGACGGCGTGGCGGTTGTGGCGTTTGGCTTGCTGCTTGGCTTAGCCACCGGAACCCAGGAATTTTCCCTACAAGTGACGATTTCCGATTTTGCCGTGTTTGTGGGGGTTGGGGTAGGCGTAGGAAGTGCCATTGGCTTTGGTATTTCCTACCTCACTCAACGCTTCGATTTACCCCTCGTCGAACAGTCGTTAACGCTTGTCGCCGCCTACGGAACCTATGTGATTACGGAAAATCTCGGCGGTTCTGGGGTAATTGCGGTGGTGACGACGGGGGTGATTTTGGGCAATTTCGGCTCTCGCATCGGCATGAATCCGCGAACACGGCTGTTAGTGACCGAGTTTTGGGAGTTTATCGCCTTCTTCGTCAACTCAATTGTCTTCTTGTTGATTGGCGATCGCGTCCAGTTTGACAGTCTACAAGACAGTCTCATCCCCATGGCCATTGCTATTGGTGCCTTGTTGTTGACACGGGCGATCGCCATTTTTGGCTTAGGGAGTTTCAGCAACCTCGCCACCAAGTCTGGCATCAAGTCCTCAGAATTGACAGTATTGTGGTGGGGAGGCTTGCGAGGGTCTGTTTCCATCGCCCTGGCGTTGAGCGTTCCCGTGATTCTCCCAGAACGGGAAGAAGTGATTGGGATTGTCTTCGGTGTGGTGTTATTTACCCTCTTGGTGCAAGGCTTAACCACGAAACCCCTACTCCAGAATCTCTCGTTACTCGACGAGAACTCCCGTAAACAGGAGTATGCCGAAGTCGTGGCCCGTCGTGCCGCCTTGGAACGGGTGTTGAGCCATCTGCAACAGCAAGACACTCGCTCCGATATTCCCCAGGATTTTTACGAGTACCAAACCTCTCTCATCCGAGGCGAACTCAAGCAGTTGGGACAACAGTTAGAGAAACTTCAGAAAGAAGATCCCGACTTAAAAGATTACGCCAGCCAAATGCTGAAAGAGCAATTGTTGGCCATTGAAGCCGATACCTATGCTGAGTTTGTCAAATCAGGGCAGTTAAATCAAGAACTGGCACCGTTTTTGCAGGGAAACCTCTAGCCAATGGGTTGACATCCCGCCGCAACGCCATGAATGTACTCACTTCCCGCCGCTAGGGAACCTCGGCGATAGTGAGCATCATGGGGTTGTCCCCACCCCAGTTGTAAGACGACTTCGAGAAAGGTTTGATTTTCCCATTTCCAGATATTCGCCCAGTCAGTTCGCGGAATTAAAGCTGAGACATCGGCGAGGGTAATGGGTTCGTAATCCTTACCCTGGTTGACACTCAAATACAAGTCCATGTCTGGGGTGACTCGTTCCCAGAACTGCAAAATCTGGGGTTTGGCTTGTCGTAGAATCTCTAAATCAGACTCAAGGGCGATCAGCCGTTCATGAACCTGGGGATAGTGCAGCGTTTGCTCCTTCAGCGTCAATTCCCGCCAGACAATCCCTGAAACGCCGTAGTCTTGCTGATAGTGGTGAATGGCGGATTTGAAGTCTTGATACGCCGAGAACCGCTGCATCGCATCGGGTTTCAGGAGGCTATCGACGGCGATATTGCCAATATAGGGATTGGCGGACAGGTTAAGCCGTTCTCCCCTCAGGCAAGCCTCATGTTCTGCGGCGAGGATGTCAATGAGTTCTTCGGTTGTATGAACCTTCACCATACCGCGATCGCCCACCCCATTGTCTTTTTCCTAGTCTGCCATGTTTTGCCGAGGTTTTCATCCTCTGTAGAGACTGTATAGACGGCTTAATAGCGACGAGGAAAGGGAAACCGATAGCGATAGCGAATCTGAACGGGGGCCTCTCGTTGAGGTAGACGACAGGCCCTGGCGGCGGAACTGGCTTCAATTTCAGTTCGTTGCGAGGTGAGTCGGGGGCCGCCACCATGATCAGTATTGGTATACAACACCCCCAAGACACAACGCCGGATATCGCGAGCCTCAATACGAGTTTGCACACCTTCGCAGGCTTCAGCCGCCGAAGCTTGATCGACAACGGTACGGCGAGAGTTCAGTCGAGTTTCGCCGTTATAGCTAATATCTGTATACAGCAAGCCGTTTAAGCAAAGGCGTACCACCTGATCACGGGATTGAGCCAAGCTCGGGGACCCCCAAAGGATACCCAGAACAACGCCGAGACTGAGGGGAAGCAGTTTCATGGATTTTGATAGGAAAATGAGTGGTTGAGACGGTCCTACTCTGATTATGACGGATTCCCCCAACCCAGGTTTCACATCACCCAACAGAAGAGCGATGCGTTCGGGTCAGTAGGGGAACCCACCCCTAACCCCTCCCAGGAGGGGATTCTTCGCCCCTACTATCGCAAGCCAAAACAGTCGCTACCCCTCTTGCCTTTTGCATGCATGCCTCTTGCCTTTCTTACAACATCGCCTCAAACTCCCGTCGCAAACAGTTCACATTAGCCACACGAGCCACAATCAACTGTCCTTCGTCTGACTGATGAAAGACCTGTTTCCAATGACGAACTCGCTCCTCTTGACTTAGCCAAAACTCAATCATCGCTGAGACAACAGCATCCCAATCCCAATCAGGTTTTTGATGCACCAGTTCCGTGGATTGAATAAAGCCGTCAAGGGTGCAGTCATAACTTCCGAGATAGGCAAGACTACGATGGGGAGTTTTCTCGACTTGTTGCTGATGGTCAAAGAAGTTGAGAACCGGTAAAATATTGATGATATCAAAGGTGTAGCTCATAATACGGCTTGTTTACCTCACGCTAAATTCGTTTTTTAAGCAACTTCAACGGCTGGTAACTTTGTCCTAGAATTAGCACTCTCAACCGCTGAGTGCTAAGCAAAAAGCCGCCAGGTTGTGAGATAGTCTCACTCCCTAACGGCTAAGAGACGAGGAGATGTATGCAGAGATTTTCTAGGAAAACATCTGAGCATCGCGGGTCTCAATTGTGCAAGTTAACAGGTTGATGATTGGCATTCTAGCGAATTGATTGGCGAAAACCGTTTATGATGAACATCTAGCTAAAAAAGTTAATCAAAATTCACGATTTGTTATGGTTCTGGCTCCTTGGAGAACTCATCTATCCGGTGCATTACACCGCAACCGCAGTCTAATTTATGCCCGCTATTTTCAATTAGCGACGGTGCGTGCTGATGGTACGCCGGCGAATCGAACGGTGGTGTTTCGGGGCTTTGCGGAGGGCGATCGCCTGCAAATCATTACCGATCGCCGCAGTGCTAAGATGCACGACATTGCTGAGAATGGCCAAGCTGAAGCCTGTTGGTATTTCCCCAAAACGCGGGAACAGTTCCGGTTAGGGGGACCCTTAATCGCCGTCTCCGAGGCGTGTCAGGATGAGGGATTACAGCAGCTGCGATCGCACCTCTGGCGACAGATTTCCGACAATGCGCGTTCCGGGTTTGCTTGGCCCGAACCTGGGGGCGATCGCGCGACGATGGAGGCGTTCCAAGTTTCTCCCCCCAATCCTGAAACCCCCTTAGACAGCTTCACACTCCTCTTACTCGAACCCATCCGCGTCGATTGGCTGACATTGCGAGGCGAACCGCAAAATCGCTATTTCTATGAGCGTCAGGAGGATGGCGGTTGGAGTCAGCGGGAGGTGAATCCCTAGAGCGGGGTGGAACGGCGAGTCCACCTCAACCCAGGTGGCCAGTTCCCTACACTTTGGAGGAATCCAAAGCCGCCTGTAACAGTGATGAAATGGCCCGTTCTTGAAACTGTTGGGCATAATCACCTAAGATTTCAGCAAACTCCTGATACTCAGCTTGTTCACGGATTACCTCTTGAGACCAACGACGAATCCGGTTCAGATTTCCTCGCTTCGACCAGTCCAAAAGTTGATTTAAGATATCAG